>CAMZHY010000154.1 GCA_947307005.1 uncultured Planctomycetaceae bacterium | reverse complement strand
AGCTCCGGCTCGTCCGATTCGATCGCCTTCTTGAGCGCGTCGGACGTTTCCTGTAGATTGCGAGGATTGACTTCGACGACGTTCTTCATGCCCATCGCGCGGGCGATTTCGCCGATATCCGCCGCGAACGTTTCGTCCCCGTTGATCGTCTTGCCCGTGCCGGGGTTGTCCTGGTGTCCCGTCATCGCCGTGATGCGGTTGTCGAGGACGACGAGGGTCGAATTCCCCTTGTTGTAAACGACGTCCATGAGTCCGGTCATCCCGGAATGGAAGAAGGTCGAGTCGCCCAAGACGCCGACGACGGGTCGGTCGTTCTTCGCGCAGTTAATGCCGTGCGCGACCGTGAAGCCGCCGCCCATGCAGAGAATCGTGTCCATGCAGTTGAGGGGCGGCGCGACGCCGAGGGAGTAGCATCCAATGTCGCCGGAAACGACGCACTTGAACTTGCTCAGCGCGTAGAAAACGCCGCGGTGAGGACAGCCCGGGCACAGCACGGGAGGACGCCCCGGAAGCGCGGGGATCGTCGCCTTGTCGACGGACGGGACGGGCTCCGCTTGGGCGGGGTCGGCGTCGATGAATTTCGAGGTTATCGGGCTTTCGCAGAGCTGGCGGCGGACGCGGCGCATGACGTCGACGTCGAGCGCGCCGTATTTCGGGACAAGGTTCTCGTCGCCGAGCTTCTTGCCGATCGTCTTAACGCCGAGTTCGCGGAGCCGACGCTCCATGAAGTCTTCGAGTTCTTCGATGACGACGAGGCATTCGACCTTTTCGGCGAAGTCGAGGAAGAGTTTATCCGGATAGGGATACGCCCAGCCGATCTTGAGAATGTTGGCGTCTGAGAACGCTTCTTTGACGTATTGATACGCGGCGCCGGAGGTTACGATTCCAAGGCGTCGGTCGCCGTCGGGATTGAGTTCGACGCGGTTGAGGGGCGAGTTCGACGCTTCCTCGGAGAGCGCCTCGACGCGTTCCTCAAGACGGACGCGCATTGCGCGCGCGAACGCGGGAATCGGCACGAATCGCTGAGGATTGCTCTTGAAGGAGTGAGGACGGTCGAGCTTGATCGGGTCGACGGTCTCGACGACGCTTCGCGAATGGCTGATCGTGACCGTCGTTCGGAAAATCACCGGCGTTCCGAACTTTTCCGAGAGTTCAAACCCCGCTTTGAGAAAATCTTTCGCCTCTTGAGAGTCCGCCGGTTCGAGAACGGGAACCTTCGCAAAGTGCGCGAAAAGCCGCGTGTCCTGCTCGTCTTGAGACGAGTTCATGCCCGGATCGTCGGCGACGACGGCGATAAAACCGCCGACGACGCCCGTGTACGACAGCGTCATGAGCGGGTCGGCGGCGACGTTGAGCCCGACGAGTTTCATCGTCGTCATCGACCTTGCGCCGGTCGTCGACGCGCCGACGGCCGCTTCAAACGCGACCTTTTCGTTCGGAGACCATTCGCAGTAGACGTCGCCCTTGTAAAACTTGCTGATATTCTCGAGAATTTCAGTCGACGGCGTGCCCGGATATCCGGTCGCTACCGACACGTTCGCTTCGTAAGCGCCGCGCGCGATCGCCTCGTTTCCCGTTAAAAGTGTTTTCTCCATTTCAGCCGATTCTTTCTTGTTGCGCCGAACCTGAATTCCTTGCGTTTCGGAGGACGCGCGGTTCGAGCGCGCCCCGTGTCGATGGAGAACGGAACGCGAGATTTCACGCCGCCGCACCCATTCCGCTTAAGTATAATCCCTCGCGTCGAATTTGCAAGAAGTGGCGTTTGTCGCGATTGAAAATCAACAGGAACGTCGCGGCGCCGCGCGAAGCGCGTTAGAGACGAGCTCAGATAGCGGGAGAAAGAAGCGTTTTTTCGAAAGGATGGGCGTGAACAAGCGAAGAGGAGAGAAGGTCTGGGAGGGAGGGGCGCCGTCCGGTTAAGGTGAGAAGAGAGGAGAAGAGGAGTGCACTTTGGGTAGAAGTAAGCCACATGCTTACAAGGTTCTTGAGGTTACACAGAAGAGGGAAGAAGAGACGGGGAAACCTTAATAATCCGAACGACGCCCAGGAGGAACCGACAAGCGGCCCGCCTAGGCGTCGAACCGCTCACAACCCAACGAGGCGCGCGGTCGCCCGTTTGCCTCATAAAAGAGGCGTCGACCGGATTCGAACCGGTAAATGACGGATTTGCAATCCGTTGCCTTAGCCGTTTGGCTACGACGCCTTAGGATTTTGGTATTCTACACAAATTTGGCTTTCTGACAAGGTCTGTTTGAGAAAAATGTAAAAATTCAATTTTGCGTTTTTCTTTCACGAACCTTTTTCATGACCGCTTCCGCGACGTTTTGAGGCACAAAACTTTTCAACGTCCTTTCGTCGTTTTCGGAAGCGTCGGCGATCTCCTTAATTAAGGAACTCGACACGTGCGCAAGCTCGCCGTCGGCGATGAGAAAAAGCGTCTCTATCTCAGGCTCCAACCTGCGGTTCGCCATCATCATCGTCAGTTCGGCGGGAATGTCGGCGAGAGGACGAACCCCGCGAATCACGACGCGCGCCCCGAGTTTCTTCGCGAAACTTACCGTCAGGCCCGTGTAGGTCGTCGTTTCGATGTTTTCCAGCCCGCGCTCTCGCGCCGCTTCGCGAATCATCGCGCAGCGTTCTTCCGGCGTGAACCACGGCTCCTTAACCGAGTTGACTCCAACCGCGATAACAAGTCGGTCGAAAAGTTTGCAGGCGCGCTCGGCGACGTTTAGATGTCCGAGCGTAATTGGATCGAACGTTCCAGGATAAACCGCTAGCTTGACGGATCCCATGCTTTACTTTACTCCTATTCGCCGCTTGAACGCGGTCGGTCGAGGTTGACGTCGGTTTAGGCGTCGCCTATATTTCGGCGCCCGAATTGCAATAGTTGGAGCGTTGCGAATGTTGACAAAAACGCTATTCAAGTTATAACGCTAATTATAGTAATAATTCGCCTTTTGTCACCCCCAAGCTTGCGCTTCCGCGTTTACTGCGTCGCGTTGAACGAAAGCGCCCCTTGGCGCGTCAAAAAACTGACGATTTTGCGTCGGAAAAAGCGCGGAATCGGCGGGTTCTTGACGATGATAAAGAAACGCCGCGTTTTGCGCGGACAGGTCGCGGAACCTGCGCGGACGAAGAAAACCACCCAATCGATCGAGCGAGAAGATGAGTTCAGAACAGCGATACGATAAAACAACGCTGGAGCAGACGAAACAGCAGATACGCGTTATTGTCAACGAGATAGCGCAGATTTCGCGGTCTGACGTCGCTCCCGACGAGTTCCATCAGGAGTACCTCAACCGCGTTGTTCGCGCTCTTGGGGCGGTCGGCGGCGCGCTCTGGATGACGGACGAGGCGGGGCGTCTCACTCTTGGATATCAGGTCAATCTTCGCGAGGCAAAACTCCACGACGACGAGGAGGCGAACCGGCTCCATTCGTTCCTTCTCTACAAGGCGCTCCGTTCTCCGGGCGAGCTCGAGGCGCTTGTTCCGCCTCATTCCGGGGGCGAGTCTCCGAACGAAGGGGGCAACCCGACGGACTTCCTCCTTATTCTCGGAGTGATTCAAACCGAGCTGGAAAAGGTCGGCATTCTTGAAGTCTTTCAGCGTCCCGACGTGAACCCCGCGACGCAGCAGGGCTTTCTCGCCTTTGTTCGACAGGTGACGCGCTACGCGACGGAATATTATAAAAACCGTCAGCTCAAGAATTTTAGCGATCGTCAGAACCTCTGGACGCAGCTTGAAGACTTCACGCGCAACATTCACAAGACGCTCAATCTTAAGGAGACGGTTTACACCGTTGCGAACGAGAGCCGTCGTCTCGTCGAGTGCGACCGCGTTTCTATCGCGATCTGCCGCGGTCGTCGCGCTAAGATCGAGGCGGTCAGCGGTCAGGACATGGTCGACAAGCGTTCCGAGACGGTCAAGCTCTTGGGCGACCTCGCGACCGCCGTCGTCGCCGTCAACGAGCCGATCTTCTACAACGGCGACTCCTCGCATCTCGCGCCGCAGGTCGAGTCGAAGCTGGAAGAGTACGTCGACGCCTCGCACACGAAGACGATCGCCGTCTATCCCCTCGTCGCGCATACGCTCGACGAAAAAGACTACGACGAGACGGAACACGACAAACTCGTGATTCCTCCGCCGTTCGGCGCGCTCATCGTCGAGCAGATCGAAGACGCGCGCGTTTCCGACGCGATGAAGAAACGAATCGAAATCGTCGTGGAACACGCGCGCACGGCGATTGGGAACGCGATCGATCATAATTCGATTTTCCTCGCGCCGCTGTGGCAGGCGATTGGCAAGTCGAAACTTCTCGTCGCGGCGCGGACGCTTCCGAAGACGCTCGCGGTTGTTTTCGGCGTTCTCGCGCTCATTCTCGCGATGATTTTCGTTCCTTGGAACTTCAACATGCACTGCGACGGCTCGCTCCAGCCGATCGTGCGTCGCAACATCTACGCGCGCGAGTCGGGGAAAGTCGACGAACTGTTCGTTCGTCACGGTTCGACCGTTCACGAGGGCGACGTGCTGCTGATTCTCTCCAACAACGAGTTGGAAGCGGAATGGCAGAAAAACGAGGGCGAGATCAACGAATGCTCCAAGCAGATTCTGACCCTTAAAGAGGCGAGTTACGACGCGCAGGATTCCGAACGAATTCGAATTACCGGACAGCTTGAACAGTACATGGAGCGCGAGAAGTCGCTCAATCTTCAGCGGAAGATTCTCAACGACCGTCGCGAAGACCTCAAAGTTCGCGCGCCCGTCGACGGCGTCGTCATGACCTTTGACTTGGAGAATAAACTTCGCAGCCGTCCCGTCCAGCCGGGTCAGATTCTCATGGAGATCGCGCGCCCTGAGGACGGGCTTCTCCTCGAGTTGCAGATGCCGGAAAAGCGCATGGGGCATATCGACGACTATCGCGACGCGATTCGTAAGAACGACCCCGACGCGCAGCTTAAGGCGCGATTCGTCATGACGGTCGATCCTTCGAAGAATTACGACGCGACGGTCGTCGAAGAGCACGATCGCGCGGAGAATCGCGGAACGGAAGAAACGACCGTGATGATTCGCGCGCTGATCGACGATCCGGAATCGCTTCCGGACGGCACGCGCGCGGGCGCGGGCGTTTCCGCCAAGGTCTACTGCGGCAAGCGTCCGCTCGGTTACGTTTGCTTCAACGAGCTTGTCGCGTTCCTTCAGAAGACGGTCTTCTTCTGGTTTGAATGATGAACGACCGACCGCGACGATTTCCTTAAAATCGACGTCGCTTGGCGCAACGTTTGCCAACTGCGAAATATTTTGACACGGGTAAGAAGAATGAAGAACCTTAAATACTGGCTCGCGCTTGCGGGACTCGCGCTTGTCGCGTTCGCGCCCGCTCTTTACGAGGCGGCGTTTTCTGAAGACGATCTTGAAAAGACGCTCATGACGCCGCCGACGCGCATCGAACGGAACGTCGCTCCCGCTGATTCCCTCGGGGAGCGTTCCCCGTCGCGCCGGGGGTGGCGGCGCCTGCGATTCCGGTTCCGGAGACGAGCGAGAACGATCAAGGTCAGATCGTCGTGCGCAACGCGAAGGTCGAAACGCCGGTCGGCGAAGGGTACGACGTCACGGTGAGCGCGAACGGTCAGGGGCTTTTGAAGGAACTCGGACTCTGCGAGGTCGACGAAAAAGGCCAGGTCGTTTTGGACGCCGACGGGACGTCGAAGCGCGTTCCGCTGCGTCGCGGCATGATCGTGCATAAGGGCGACATTCTAGGAAAACAGCAGGACGACGAGCTTGTTCAAGACTGCATCGTCGCGCAGCAGGAACTTCTGGTCGCGCAGAAGGAAGCGGAGAAGACGCTGGAAATCGAGGTCGCGCGCGCGGCGGCGAGCGTCGCTCAGGCGTCGTATAAACGCGCCGATTCGCTCAATCGCGACATGCCCGGCGCCGTTTCTCAGGAAGAGGTTCAGGAGAAATATTACGATTGGGTTCGCGCCGCGAAGTCGGTCGACAAGGCGGAGTACGACCTTGAAGTAAATCAGGAGAAGGTCAAAGTCGCTCGCGCGCGGGTCAACGCCGCCGAAGTCCTGATTCGCAACCGCAAATTCTTCTGTCCGATCGACGGCGTCATCGACGACGTCTATCAGAACGAGGGACAATGGCTCCGCGAAGGAGATAAGATTCTGCGAATTCACCGTCTCGACAAAGTCATGGTGACCGGCGCGGTGGACGCGTCGATGTACGCGCCGGAGGCGATCGACGGCAAAATCGTCGACGTGACGATCAAACGTCCGGGAATGGAGGATCAGACGCTTCAGGGCAAGATTTTCTACGTTCGTCAGATCGTCGAATCGGGACATTATTACTTCTACGCCGACGTTCAGAATAAGAGAACGGAGAGCGGATACTGGCTGCTGAATCCAGGTTCGCTCGTGACGGCGACGATACGTTGATTTTTGGGGATTCTCGTCGTCGAGGATACGGAAACGGGAAAAGAAGAGCATGGCTTCTTTAGCGGACAGTCTGGTTTCGAGCGCGGAGCGTATTCTTTCGACGCGCGTGCGCTCGGATCTCTCGTCCAAGCGGACGTATTATCTTGGGCGTTCCTACTGGATCGTAAAGGATCCGGTGGGGATGAAGTATTTCCGTTTTCAGGACGAGGAATATTTCATTCTCAAGAATCTCGACGGAACGAAATCGCTCGAAACGATCAAAGACGAGTTTGAAGCGGAGTTTCCGCCGCAGAAGATTACGCTTGAAGAGATTCAGAGCTTTGTCGGGCAGCTTCACCAGAGCAACCTGATCGTCGCGAACGTTCCCGACCAAGGGCACGAGCTTCTGAAACGTCGTAAGAAGCGACGGCGGCAGGAGATTCTCGGCGCGTGCTCCAACATCCTCGCGATACGTTTTAAGGGCGTCGACCCGAACCGGTTTTTTGATAAACTGCTCCCTTGGGTTCGCTGGATGTTCCATCCGGTCGTTCTCTGGGGATGTCTCCTTCTCATGCTTTCCGCGCTTCTGCTCGTGGGAATTGAGTTCGACCATTTCCGCGCGAAGCTGCCGGAGTTCAAGCAGTTCTTCGGACCGGGCAACCTGCTGCTGCTGAGCGTGACGCTCTTCTTCACGAAAATTTTACACGAGTTTGGCCATGGGCTGTCGTGTAAAGTTCTCGGAGGCGAATGTCATGAGCTTGGCGTGATGATTCTCGTGCTGACGCCCTGTTTGTACTGCAACGTTTCCGACTCGTGGATGCTCCCGAGCAAATGGAAACGCGCCGGCATCGGCGTCGCGGGCGTTTTCGTGGAATGCACGCTCGCGGCGATCTGCACGTGGATTTGGTGGTTCACGAAAGAGAACATGCTTCATTACATCTGTTTGAACGTCATGTTCCTCTCGTCGGTGAGCACGATTATCTTCAACATCAACCCGCTGCTGCGTTACGACGGATACTACATTCTTTCGGATATCCTTGAGATTCCGAATCTTCGTCAGAAGGCGACGAAGATCATGTCGCAGAAGGCGTCGGAATGGTTCCTCGGGATGGAGTCTCAGGAGGATCCGTTCCTACCGAAGCGCAACCAGTTCTGGTTTGCGATCTTTACGGTCGCGTCCGTCGCGTACCGCTGGGTCGTGATGACGTCGATTCTCTTCTTCGTTTGGCGCTTCTTCGACTCTTACGGTCTCAAGGTCGTGGCGCAGTGCATCGCGGCGATGTCGATCTTTGGACTCGTCGGGATGCCGCTCATTAAGATCGTGAAATTCTTCTGGGTTCCGGGACGCATATACAAAGTGAAAAAGTCGCATTTTTATCCTTCGCTCGCGGGAGTGTTGGCGCTCGGCGCCGCGTTCTGCCTCGTTCCGCTTCCGTATTCGATCTACGCGCCCGCCGTTTTGGAACT
>CAMZHY010000153.1 GCA_947307005.1 uncultured Planctomycetaceae bacterium | reverse complement strand
TCGCAGTCCGAATTCGACGACTTCGATTCCGCGCGCGCGAAGCTCCGGCGCCAGCGACCGCTCCAAATCCCTCGCGAGTCCGCTCAGCGAATAGACGACGGGCGAAAACCGCTCGCGATCGAGCGTCGTCGCGAGTTGAAAGAGCGCCTTCTCCGCGCCGCCGACGGAAAGTTCGAGAATCAAAAGCGCGACGCGCGTCGGCGCCGCGTTCGCGTTATTATCCGGCTCTGTCGTTCGGTTCATTTTGGACGTCGTCGTCTCCGTTGTGGTCGATCTCGCTCGAGCGACGTCCTCGAGCGTTTCCGATTCGCGCCATTAATATTAGAGTCTCAACGCGACTTCGGCAACCCCCGCGACGTTTTCAGTAGACGCAAAAAAACGCTCGGTCCTTTAAAACAGCGTCGGTCTAGGTATAATGACGGACGGATAACGACGTTCGTCTTTCATGCGAAACGCCTCTCCCAATCTTCCAGCGTTTTTCAGGACCTAGAACTTTGAGCGACATACTGAAAAGAATCTGCGCGGCGTTTACCGGCGCCAAATCAAACGCTAAAAACGAACGCGTCTCTAAAACGCCAGACGCCCCGATCGCCTCCGCGCCCGAGGAAGCGAGCGCCCCCGACGCGCGCCCCTCCGAGTTCGCGCCGTCGACGCCCGACGAAACGACTCGAATCTCCCGCCCGGAGCCCGCGAATCTCGACGCGCCCCCTTCAACCGCCGACGGCGACGAAAACGAACTCGACGCCTACGATTACGAACTCCCCGAACGCCTGATCGCGCAGTTTCCGCTCCAAAAGCGCGAGCTTGCGAAAATGCTCGTCGTCGATCGCAAGACGCAAAAGATCGAACACCGCCTCTGCTGCGATATCGTCGAGTATCTCAATCCGGAAGACGTTCTTATCCTGAACGACACGAAGGTGTTGCCCGCGCGGCTCATCGGCTCGCGCGCCCGAACCGGCGGACGCTGGGAGGGTCTGTTCCTGCAGTACGATCCTCGAGGCTTCTGGGAAATCATGTCGAAAACGCGCGGCTATCTTCAGCCGGGCGAACGCTTAACGCTCATGGATTCGCACGGGTCGGGTTTGACGCGAGAACTCGAGGTCGTCGCGCACACCGAGCAGAAGACGCTCGTCGTTCGACCGATTTTCAAAGAAGGCGAAGACTCCTTCTCGTTTCTCGATCAAATCGGCTGGGTCCCGCTTCCTCCTTATATTCGTTCCGGGCGAATGACGCCCGCCGACCGCGAAGACTATCAAACGGTCTACGCCAAGGAGCCGGGCGCCGTCGCCGCGCCCACCGCCGGGCTTCATTTCACCAAAGAGCTCCTCGAACAGATCAAGGGAATTGGGACCGCCGTCTGCTCCGTCACGCTGCACGTGGGCGCCGGCACCTTCAAACCGATTGTGACCGCGAAACTGTCGGATCATCATATGCATTCGGAATACGCGACGATTTCGGAAGAGGTCGTTCGGACGATCGAGGAGCGCAAAGCGCGCGGCGGTCGCGTCGTCGCGGTCGGCACGACGTCGGTGCGAACCCTCGAGTCGGCGAGCAACGCCAGACCCGACGGTTCGATCGACTCTACCGGACTCAACGATTTCCGGCTCCGCCCCTTCTCCGGTCAAACCGACCTCTTTATCCGCCCGCCGTACCGTTTCAAGACGGTCGACGCGATCTTTACCAACTTCCATCTTCCGAAATCGACGCTCGTCATTCTCGTCCGAACGTTTGGCGGAGACGAGCTAATTAAACGCGCCTACGAAGAGGCGATCGCCGAAGATTATCGATTCTACAGTTACGGCGACGCGATGCTCATTCTGTAACGTCCGTCGCGCGCGCGACAAACGATAACTGATCGCTCCTAATTCAGGATTTTCCCATGGGATCGAAAGAAACAACGAAGAAACAATCCGACGCCGACCAGCCGCAGGAAGGCGCGAAGAAAAATTCTTTTTACGGGCTGACCGTTAGGGCGCTCCTGATCCTTGCGCTCGGATATTTTATGGTCAAACCGTATCTCGACCGCCCGAAAGAGGACGACTCGGCGCGTCAGGTCTTTAAAATTCGCGGCGAAACGATGGGCACCGTCTGGAACGCGTCCGTCGTCGCGAGTCCGACGTATCTTGTTAAGCTCAACAACAAGGGCGTCGCGGACAAGCCGAAACTCGGCGACAAGTCGAAGGCGGCGAATGAGGAGAAGACGGAAGACGAGCTCGTCGGCTCCTGCGAAGAACTCCTAGGGCGCCTCGTCCAGCGAGAACTCGACAAGATCGACGCGCTCGCCTCGACCTACCGCGCCGATTCCGAAACGACCCTCTTTAACCGTTCGAAATCGACCGACTGGTTCCCCGTCTCGGAAGACCTCGCCAAAATCGTAACCGTCGCGCTCGACGTCTCGAAGAAAACAAAAGGCGCATACGACGTCACCGTCGCGCCCCTTGTCAACCTCTATCGGTTCGGTCCCAACAAGACGCCCCTTTTGGCGTTCCCCTCCGACGAAGAAATCGACGCGCTGCGCCAACGCGTCGGCTATGAAAAACTCGAAGTTCGCCTCGCCCCGACTCCCGCGCTGCGTAAAGCGATTCCCGAACTTACAATCGATCTTTCGGGCGTCGCCAAAGGCTACGCCGTCGACCGCGTCGCCGAAGCGCTCGAAGCGTCGGGCTTGAACGACTATCTCGTCGAAATCGGCGGCGAAATCCGATGTCGCGGCAAGAAGCTCGATCCGATTTCGAACGAGCCGACGAAATGGACGCTTGGTCTCCAAACGCCCGAGGTCGCCCCTCAAAACGCCGCGACGACGCGAGTCCCCGACGTCTTCCGCTACGTCTACGTCGATTCCGACGACAAGAGCGCCGTCGTCGCGACGAGCGGCGATTACAACAACTACGCGCAGGTCGGCGATCTGCGGTATTCTCACTTCGTCGACCCTCGCACCGGACGACCGACCGAGGTCATTAACCCGGACGACGAGCCGAAAAGCGTCCTCGGCTCCGTCTCCGTCCTCGCCGACGACTCAACCGCGCTCTCCTGCGCGCAAGCGGACGCCTTCGCGACCGCGTTCTCCGTCCTCGGCGAAAAGGAAGGGCTTCCCCTCGCCAACGAACTCGGGCTCTCCGTCCTATTCCTCAGCCGTTCCGACGACGCCGCGACCCAAATCTCGGAAAGCGCGTCCGACGCCTTCAAGACCGCGATCAATTCGGTCCGCGCAGACGCCGAATCAGAATCCCAGACGCAATCTTCCAAAGAGGACTCCTCGGAAAAATAGGTCGAGAAGCAACCTAAATCATCTTCTTTCTCCGAACCTATCTCCTTACGAAAACGCCGACGAAAAATCCTTTCGTTTCGGCGTTTTCCTCTTGATAAAACGCCAAAAAATTGTTAAAATCATAATAATTGGTTTAACTAGCCATTATAATCGTTGCAATCGTTATATTTTAACATTTTCGTCCAGTAGGCGTTTGCATGTCGCGCGTGAATTCTCCCTATCTGCTCATTAAGGCTTCCGCAGGATCGGGCAAGACTTTCGAACTTAGCAATCGCTATATTAACCTTCTTTTAGACGGCGCGGACACGGACTCGATTCTTGCGACGACGTTCACGAAAAAGGCGGCGGGCGAGATTCAAGATCGGATTCTCACGCGACTCGGCGAAGGCGCGCACTCGGAGAAAAGCGCGATAAAGCTTTTAGACGAGCTTAAGATCGAAGACGAGCTCAAGAGCAAAATAGAGAATCCGCAAGAAAAATTTCGCGATTTAACGGTCAAGGTCGTAAGATCGCTCAATCGTCTGCGAATCTGCACGCTCGACGCGTTCTTCATGCAGCTTGCGAGCGGCTACGCGTTTGAACTCGGATTGCCGCCGAGTTGGACGATCGTCGAAGACGTCGACAACGACGCGATCCTAAGCTCCGCGATTCGCCAAACCTTCGCGCAAACCGACGGCAAGAGCGCGTACGAACTGGCCCAACTCCTCTTCAAGGGCGAGACCCCGAAATCGATTGAAAAACAAGTCTTCGACTTAGTCAAGAAGGCGACCGAGCTTTTCAGCGAATCGGACGAGGCCGCGTGGTCGGCGATTGAGAAGGAGATCGTACCGGTCGATTACGACGAGGATGACTGCGCCGCGGCGCTCGAAAATGCGGAACCTCCAAAACACAAAACAGCCGTGAGAACGCGCGACGAACTCGTCGCTTCCCTCAGAGATAGAAATTGGGACGAAATCGCTAAAAACGGGCTTTTCAAGAAAGTCGCCCAGGGAATTTACAGCTATTTTAGACCGATCGAAGGCGAGTTTAAGGTTGCGGTTGACCAAGTCAAACAACTCGCGGCAAACCGCTTAATTCGTCAACTCGCCAAACGATCCAAAAATCTTTGGCTCGTCGCGGCATCCGTCGCCCGTTACTTTGACGAGGAGAAAGCGAACGAAGGCGCCTATCGATTCGACGACCTCGCCAATAAGCTCGCGCAGTTCATTTCGCGCGATCAGTCCGCGTCGACCGTCGGCGACGACGCGGATCGTCCCGGTTCGCCCCGTTCGACGGAATACCGACTCGACTCCAAAACGCGGGCGTTGCTCCTCGACGAATTTCAAGACGCGTCCCTCAAGCAGTGGAAGATTATTCAGCCTTTCGCCGAAATGATCTTCAACTCTCCCAAGGACGGTTCCGTCGCGGAAAACGCCAAGCCGAACTTCTTCTGCGTCGGCGACGTTAAGCAGGCGATTTACGGATGGCGCGGCGGCGTCGCGGAGATTTTCGACGCGATTGAAAAGACGTTTCCCGGAATCGACAAAGAAACGAGGAACAAAAATTTCCGAAGTTGTCCGACGATTATTGGAGCCGTCAACGAACTCTTTTACGGAAAAAGGGGAGAAAACAAACAAGGCGCGCTTCTGAAAAACAGAGTCTTCGCCGAACTTCAAATGGAAAATTCCGGCGACGCTCAAACGAACCAAGCGACGATAGACGCCGTCAAACAATGGTCAAAGGGATTCGAAGAACACTCCCCCGCAGATAAGAACATGGAAGTCGGCGGCTGTTGGACGCTTGAAGTCGCGCCGCGGTACGACTCAGAATCGGCGGATGCAAGTTTCGCCGACCTCGTTGCGAGCAGTCTCGTCGACGCTAGGACGGGCAAGACAATTGAAACGCTAGACGGTAAAACGAAGGAGTTTTTAAAGGAAAAACTCAGCGTCTCTATCGAAGACGACGCCGACGACGATAACGAAAGCGACGATTCGAGTCCAAGCGAAAACAAAAATCAGCGAAACCTTACGCTCGCCTACGCCGCAAGGCGCGTTTGGGACCTGTATAGAACTTACCCCAAGGCGACGATCGGCGTTCTGATGCGAAGCAACGACCAACTTGGCGAAATCCTCCGCGTTCTCAAGAAGCTCGGCGTCGAAGCGAGCGACGAAGGAGGCGCGCCCCTTGTCGACGCGCCCTCCGTCGGCGCAATCCTCGCGCTCTTCCGACTCGCCGCGCATCCCGCGGATTCCGTCGACGCCTTTTGCCTCGCGAGCGTCAAGCCGTTCGCCGAACGTTTTGAGGTCATGCTCGGAGGAAACGCCGTCAAACTCGATCCCGACCGGCTCGACAAAGAGACGGCGCGGCGCGTCTCGGCGGCGCTGCGCAATATGATCGAAACGAAAGGGTTCGGAAAATTCGTCGCCGAAGCGCGCGACCTCGTCAAACCGGTCTGCGACGACCGGCGTCAAGAGGAACGTCTGGACCAGTTCGTCGACTTCGCCTACGGTTTCCAAACGACGTCTCCCAACGCGTCGCTCGACGCCTTCGTCAAAGCGGTCGAAAGTTATAAAACGCAGGCGCCCGACGACGCCAAGGTCCGCGTCATGACGATTCACGGCTCCAAAGGTCTCGAGTTCGATATCGTCGTCCTTCCGGAACTAGACTCCCCGAGGGGCCTCGCCGATATAAGCCGAGAGAAGTTCATCGTCGGACGCAAACAACCGGAAAAATCGGAGCAAAGCGAGGAATCCCCCAGACGAAGTTCGCCGCTCGATCCCATCGAAGCGGTAATCAACTATGTGTCGAAAAAAGAATTCCCTCTATTGCCCCCAAAAATCCGAAGGTATTTTCAAGACGCGTCGTATCAAGCGGTTAAAGAAGCGCTCTGTCTCCTTTACGTCGCCGTAACGCGTCCGAGAAGAGCGCTGCTGGCGATCGTTCCCCCTGAAAAACAGTCCGATTCGTCTAAGTCGAGCGCGCCGAAGTTAACCTTCGCAAATATCCTGCGTTACGGACTGAACGGAGTCGAACCGAACGGAGACTTCGCAAGCAATCCCCAAATTCTTTACCAAAGGGGGAATCTCGGATGGGGCGACGACCTGAAGAACGTCAAGACCAATAAAAACGAAGAGCAATCTCCAAAGGGAGTCAGAGAGCTAGGTCCCCCGATCATACGAAAAAAAACCGATCAAAAGCGGCTCCTCTACCAGCGCAAAACGCCGACCGGCTCCCCGGAGGATTTTTCGGAAGACGCCGCGGCGCTCGCGCGCAAAGGCGTTTCCCCGAAGAATCGCGTCCTTTTCGACTGGCGGAATCCGAAACGTTACGCTCGAGGACTCTGTATTCACGCGTGTTACGAACAGATCGAGTGGCTCGAAACGTCCCAAACGACGCCCGACGTCAACCGGCTCCTGCCCCTTGCGGAATTCGACCGCGAGATCGTCGACGGCGCGATTCGCGATTTTAACGAAGAGCTATCCTCGCCCTTTGCCGCCGCGCTTTTGAGCCGTCGCGCCTACGAAGAACCCGACGCCTACGGAGCCGAGCTCTTCCGCGACGTTCCCTGCGCCGTCGCCAACGCGTCGCGGCTCGCGGCGCCGCGTTTCGTCGTCTTTCGCGAGAGACCGTACCAATTCTCCGACAACGGAGTTCTATGGAACGGCGTCATCGACCGACTCGTTCTCCTCTACGACGGAGCGGAACTTGTCGGCGCCGACGTCGTCGATTTTAAATCGGACGAAAGAATCGTCCCGGAACGGCTCGAAGAATACCGTCTTCAGCTCAAGCGTTACGGCGAGGCGGTCAATCGGCTTTACGGGCTGCCTCATGAGAAGATTTCGCTCCGCGTCGCGTTCGTGACGCTCCGGCGTCTTGTCGACGCGCGAACCGGAGCGGAAGCGGTCTTCGACCGTTCCCTTTAAACGTAAATTAGCATAACCTCTTATCCCAAGGCGCAAAGAGCCGAACTTCGGCGGAGGCGCCCTTTAATCGTAAGGAATCGAAAGGGAGAAGAAAATATGGCGCCAGAACAGGATCGTCGTCATGACGGCCGCCGCGATTCGTCTCGTTCGAGTCACGGCTCTCATCATCATCATCATCACCATCGTCGCGCGGACATCTTAACGTCGCCGTCGACGACGGATGAAGACTATATCGACTGGAGCGCGACGGAGCGGATCACGCGCGTCGACAACGGTGGAAAAAAACGTATTGTCGTTTTCGGTCTCATTTTTGCCGTCCTTGTTTTTCTCTTCGTCGCCTTTGACAAAATCATCAAAGCGGGAAATCGCGTCGTTCCCGTCGGCGACGTCACCAAAAAGGTAAAGAAGACCGACTCTGAAGAATCGCCGATTCCCGACGCCGTCGAGTCCTCTTCCGTCGAAACGACGACGCCCGCAATTGACGAAGACAAATCGCTCGTCGACGACGTCGAAATACCTCCTTTCGACGAGGACGCTCCCCTTGTCGTCGACGAAACGGCGTCGCTTCCCAGCGACGACGAGTTAGCGATCGCTTCCGATAACGAAACGAACCTCGACGACGCCGGGCTTGATATCGCTTCCGATAACGAAACGAACCTCGACGACGCCGGACTTGATATCGCTTCCACCAACGAAACGAACCTCGACGACGCCGGACTCGATATCGCTT
>CAMZHY010000152.1 GCA_947307005.1 uncultured Planctomycetaceae bacterium | reverse complement strand
AGGCGTTTGAGCAGATGCGCGCCGCGCTAAACGTCCGCGAAATTTTTATCGTCGTTCAGGATCAATCCGACAAATCGGCACGGATCGTAATTCCCGGTTCTCAGAAAGAAATTGAAGCGCAGGCGTCGCAAATGACGACGCTCTTGTTCGAGTCGAGTCTTAAACCTATCAAAATCGCTAAGGGATGCGCGTTCGCCACTGACGCCGAAGAGGACGCCGCAATTTACAAGAATTTCAAACCCGGCGTTAATGCCCCGTTGAAGCGTTTCTATCAGAACGAAGCTTCCGGAACCGTCCAGGTTTTCTGTTCGCGTCTCAACCTCGAAACGTTCTATAAGAACGCGCATGAGTTCCTCGTTAAGATCGGCGGCGCGAGCGAAAATTCGTACGAAGAATTCAAAACGGGAGCCGATTCCTTCAAATCGTATTTCCAACAGCTTGACGTTTCGATCGACATTAATCGACTCGCCATTAAGGGCTCGATTGGGTTTACGACCCCAGAGCGCGCCGAAGACGCCAGAGGCTCGTTGGAAGCGCTTGGCGATAAGATCATCGACGCGCTCTATGACGACGGCGGAACCTTTTTCGGCGTCCCCGATTCGATTTCCAAAGAATACAACCTCGCGGCGCTCAGTCGCGAGGTTGAACGCGCGTCGCTAAAAGCCGCGTTGCCAAAACGTTCCGGCGCCTCGCTAAGATTTGAATTCACGCCCGATTCCGAAAATTTCTGGTCGAACACGTTCGCAATTGCGCTTATGGTCTCGCCGTAGGAGCGCGTTTTCGGAAGACGTCGACGTCGTCTTTCGACGTTGGCGACGGCGTTTGTTTTTTCGACTTTCATCCTATCGCAATTTTTTATGACGGATCAACATACGGAACAACGCGTTCGACGCGTCGTCGCGGAAATCATTTCCGTTGGGGACGAAATCGTTTCGGGTTACATTCTTGACACGAACGCGCCTTTTTTGAGCAGGTCTCTTGCCGATATCGGCGTCCGAACGCTCTATCACACGACGGTCTGCGACGATATGACGGCGATGACGGAAGCGTTCGCCGTCGCGTTTCGTCGCGCGGACGTCGTCATATGCACCGGCGGACTCGGTCCGACCCAAGACGACCTTACGCGACAGGCGGCGGCGCAAGTCCTCGGAGTCGAGTTGGAATTCGATCAACCGTCTTTCGACCATACCGTCGACCTCTTCAAACGACGCGGGCGGGCGATGCCCGAGTCCAACCGAATTCAAGCGTTTTTCCCCAAAGGGTCGCGTATTATTTACAACCCGAACGGAACCGCGCCCGGTTTCGTCGTTGAACAGAACCGAAATCTACTACCGGACGCGCCCTACTCTCCCGGCAACCTCAAAAGCGGCGCCGAACTCGAGGGCGAGTTTGTTTTTCTCGCGTTTCCCGGCGTTCCCGCCGAACTCTACGAGATGTGGAAAGGCGCCGAAGGTCGCGCCGCCGTCGAACGTTATCTTGATCATGTCCTGGGAGAGAATCGAACCGTCTATCGCTCGAAGCGGATTCATTCTTTCGGGCTGGGCGAGAGCGTCGTTGAAGCGAAGCTGCCAGGTCTGATCGATCGCGATCACTTTCCGACGGTCGGAATCACCGCCAAGGAAAGCGTCATCACACTCCGAATATTCGCGGAAGGTCAAACCGTAGAAGAATGCGACCGACAGATCGACGAAATCTCGCGCGAAGTCTTCTCTGAAATAGGCGACTACGTCTTCGGCGAAGACGACGAAACGCTCGCGCAGGCGCTTGGAAACAACTTGCGTCCGCAGTGTCGCAAAGTCGGCGTTCTAGAGTGGGGAACGCGCGGCAAGCTCGCCGGACTTCTCGACGCGGACGTTCTCGCGTTCGGACGCGTTTTCGGCGGCGCGGACGCCGAAGAATTCAAACGTTTCTTCGGCGATTCTTCGACGACCCCCGACGAACTCAAAAAGGGACGCGACGCGAAAGAAACGTTCTCTTCTTCCTTTTACGTCGACGGCGTTCCCGCGTCTCCGGAACTTCGGCGACTCTACGACGCCGAGCGACGCGGACAGACCGTCGACTATCTCCTCGCGATCGGACCGTACCCCTGCGCGCTGGCAGACGCGAATACGAAGCGAGGTTTCGTCGACGTCGCGTTCGTCGATTTCCGCGACCCGGACAACCCCGTCGTACGACGCGACACGTTCGCTTTTGGCGGTCAGCCCGCGATGATCGACGCGCTCTTCTGCAACCGCGCGATGGATATTCTTCTGAAAAACCAGTAGCCGTCGTCGCTTAGAGAAAAAACGAACAAGCTCGGTCGCGCCTATCGTTCAAAGCGCGACCGAGCTTGTTTTATTAACGCGTTCTTATAAAGTCTCGACGACGTCAGACGTCGCTGAGTTTAATCGCCTCGTAGAGCGAATCCAGCCCATGTTTGGGCGAGAACTCGTGCGCGACGTAGCCCTTGAAGCCCAAATCTTTAATGGCGCGCATAATCGCCGGATAGTAAAGTTCCTGCTGATCGTCGAGGTCTTGACGGCCGGGGTTGCCCGCCGTGTGGAAATGTCCGATGCAGTCGTAAGCGCGGCGGATGTTGTTGATAACGTCGCCTTCCATGCGATGCATGTGGTAAATATCAAACAGAATCTTGACGCGTTCGCTTCCGACTCCCTTAATCAGATCGATTCCCCACTGGACGGAATCCGCCATGTAGTCGTCGTGGTCTTTAGAGTTGAGAAGTTCGAGACAGACGTTGACCTTGTTCTTCTCCGCGATCGTCGCGACTTTCTTGAGCGCCGTTATGCAGTTTTTGAGACCTTCCTGCGGATCCATTCCCTTACGGTCGCCGGAAAGAGAGATCACGTTCGGAACGCCAAGTTCCGCCGCCATCGGAATATATTTCGCGTACGAATCGATAATCCGCTCGTGATTTTCGACGCGGTTAATACCGACGCGAATCTGAACCTCGGGGATATTTCCCATCGTTACGGTCAGCCCGTGATCCCGAACGAGTTTCCAATCTTTCCAATCGACGAGGTCGACGCCGACAAGCCCCATGCTTTTAACGACGTCGCAGAACTCCGCCATCGGATACGAGCCGAAGCACCACTTGCAGACCGACTGCTTGATATCGCCCTTAAAGCCCTCGGGAATCGCATACTGTTTCGTTTCATCCGCCATAGAAAAACCTCCCGTCGCGCCGACGGCGGCGACGCCGCCAACCAGCGCGGCGCGCAACGCTTCGCGTCTTGTCATTTGCATTGATTTGGTCCTTTTCAATAAGAGCCGAAAGAAGAATTCCCCGCAAAAGAGCGGTTCGACGAGGCGCCGTCGCGGGGAGCGTTTCCGCAGACGGGGTCCGTCTGAAACGCGACGTCGATTATAAAAGAACGGCGCGGCAAAGTAAAGCGGCGCGGAAACGCGTTTTTGATTTATCGGAACGCGACGCGAAAGAAATGGCAAAGCGCGATCGAAACGCGTCGAACGCTCTCGGCGTCACATCGAGCCCAGACCGAGAACTCCGTTTTCCTTTCGATCCTTTTCGAACATGAAATTCGGTTCGATCGACAGGTTGACGCCCCAGTTGTCCTTACTCTCGTTGCGACTCGCGCCGAGCGTAAAGACAAACGACTCGCCAATGCGGCTGATCGAAATTTTCTGACCGGCGTTAATGCCTTCGCTCAGGTCGTAAGAATTGCTGAAGCCAATCCCCCACCGTTCCGACGTTCGATAGGTCAGACCAAAGTTCAGGTACGTCGAGTTAATCGGACCGGCGAGGCGGTCGACGCCGAGATAGCATGAGCTGAGTCCCGGTCGCCGTCGCTGGACGCCAAGCCGCGTGATCTTCTGTCCCGTCCCCCAAACGTCGTAAAGCCCCGAAGAAAGAACGGCGAAACGATCCCCGACCTGCCACGTCGCGTCGTAATCGATGAAACCGGGAACGTTGCCGAAGTTCTGACGCTGTTTCGGATAGAGATTAATCCCCGCGTTGAAAGTAATCCAATCGACTACGCGGCGCGCGTCCGCCGGACCGCGTTTCGTCTGCCAGCGGTTGTTCCACGCGAGTCGGACGAGCATCTGATCGTCGACGAGTTCCGTCGAGGGCGCCGTCACGTTTCCTTCGAGGAATCCTGAGCGGATCGCGTAGTAACGTTCGTCGAATCGAATGGGAATCGCATCGGAATAACCGGCGCCCTGCCCCGCAAACGTCGTGACCGAATATCGGCGACGGAAATCCTCGATTTGGAAGTCGTCGAGCTGATCGAAAAGGACGAGGTCGTCGTAATTCTTGCTCGCGTCCGTATAAGAAAAGTCGGCGACAAGGTTCATCTTATGCGCGACTCCGTTGACGTACCACGTCTTGCTTTCGACGTCCGAATCGACCTTCCAGATCGGAAGATTCAAGCGAACTCCAAGCTGTCCGTAAACGCGGTTTATGTTCTTCTTTTCGACGCCGCGTCCCCAGAAGCCGTATTCGCCGAGCGCGTAAGGAGTCGCCCTAAGGGGACCCGCCTGAAGAGGCAGGTCGATCTCTTGACGCGTCGAAAAGACGAGACTGTCCTTTTGAAGTCGCGCGGCGTCGTATACGTCGTTGTCCCACGAGCCGGGCGTTAGTTCCCAGTCAAGGTAGCGGAAGAGGTTTTGATCCGTCGCGTCGTAAGGAGCGTCGGCGGTTCTGAACTGCGCGAAACCGACTTTCGTATGCTCGTACCAGACGAAGGGCGAAGCGCCAAGCGCCTGTCCGAGCCAATAATGGTCGAAACGCGGCAGCCAGCTGGTCTGAGTGTAGAACTTGTCGGTTCGATAACTCCCCATGACGCTCAAGGAACGGTTGTTCACCGTCCTCTTGAGTTCTAAACTCGTAATCGGATTCGAAGACGTGTTCCATTCTTCCTCAAAAAATTGAGGCAAGTAATTGCGGTCGCTCGATTTGCCAAACTGTCCGGTAAAAGTCCAGCCGTCGCGAATGCAACAGTTGTCGAACAACCCTAAACCGCAATCGAGTCTTCCAAGTTCCTGACGGTGTTTCCAAATCCCGCGATACCGATATTTATGAGGGTGTTCAAGGGAACGCCGACCGTATCCGAGGTTGTCGCGCCCGGAGTCGCTGATTCCGTAGTAATTGAGCGCCCCAACCGCGCGCGTGTTCCAGCCGAAGATTGAATCGCGCTCATACTGGAACGTCGTCCCATGACCAAAACCGCGTTTAGAAAGATAATCGAGATTCAAATCCCAATTTGTTCCCGCCGTACGGTTTTTGGACATGCCGAGAATCTGATAAAGGTTCCACGACGTGAGAATCTGCGTTCCTAACGCGCGGTCATGTCCGAACTTCAGGTATCGAAGATAGAACGAGCGATCCGCGGTAACCTCGGTCGCCATCCACGGCCAATAGAGGATCGGCAGATTCCCAACGGAGACGAAATTATTTTCCGCGACAAGGTACGTTTTGTCGTCCGTCAGCGCTTCGCCCGTTTTAGGATCGGTCAGGATATGACCCGTCGCCGCGTCGCGCAGCGGCGCGCTACGCGTCTCCGCGACGAGCGAGTTCGACTGGAGACGGTATTTCGGTCGTCCCATTTGGCTCGTGGAAACCCACGCGGAATCGGCGTAGACCGAATTCAAACCGCGCTGAGTAATCTTCTTCGCGCCCAGGCGAAAAACGGCGTCCTCGTCCCCCGGCGCGTGCGCGTACATTTCCGCGTCTTCGATCACGCCGACGAAATTCTTGACGTCGTAATACATTCTATCGGCGTAAACGACATTGTCGCCGAGTCGGAAAACGACGGCGCCTTCAAGATAGATTTCAAAGTCGACGTCGCTCGGCGTCGTCATATCGCCAAGATTTTGAACGCCGCTCGTCCAAATCATCGCCTGATCGGCGGAAAGTTCAAGGGCGTCGCCTATCGTCTCGTCGTTGAGTCCCAGTCCTTGAACGACGAGCGTGAACCCGTTCGAGATGACGAAAAGGTTCTTGCCTTCCGCCGTGTTCGATCCCTGCGCGCCTGAAATGGAGTATTCGACGTCATAACGCGACGAAAAACGCAAACGTCGGCGCGCAGCCTCCGTCGTCTTCGGCTTGATCGCGTCTCGATATTCCGTGACGAGCGAAGTCTCGGGAATCGTCGCGACCGTGTCGCCGTCTCCGGTGGCGGACCATCCGAGAACGCCGTCGTCCGTCTTGAGAGAAACCGGCGCCTGCGGAACGCGCAATTCTTCCGACGCGACGCGCTTCGCCGGAGTCGCGCTCTTTCCGAAAAGCCCGCCGCGCGGAGACTCGTTCACCGCCGCGTTGAGCGAACGCGATGCGAGCTCGTAAATCTCGTCGGGCAGAAGCTGATTCTCGCCCGGAAACGCGATGCGCAGATCGACGTCGTTGAGCGAGACGAAGCGACCAAGCCACGTCTTGTCGTCCGACTTCGCGTAGGGACAAACGGAATTGAGGTCAAGTTGAATCGGTCCCGTCTCGTCTTGCGCTAGATACGCCCAAACGGACGTTCCAACAATCTCCGCGCCGTTTGAGACCATCCTTTGATTGCGAGCGATCCAAACGACGGCCTTTGGCGCCGACGCGCAGCCCGCGCCCTGTCCGACCCGGCAGTCGCCATAGAGAACGTAGACGTCGCCGAAATCGTCGGAAACGCCCTTCCAGCCGTACTGCGCGGAAATTGCGATTGGATCGGCGCCAACGGACGGGGCCGGAGCGTATAGCGTCGCGCCGCTGATCGATTTTTTCTCGTAGCGATCCGCCAGCGCCTGATTCTCTGGAGACGGCGTCAACGGATCGAGCGCGATTCCTTCGTCGCCGGAAGCGAAATCCTGTCGATTCGCCGCATCCTGCGGAAAAACCATATCTTGAAGCAGTCCCGAAGAGCTTCCGTCGTAGACGACGCCGTCCCCAGAGCCTGTCAGAAAAGAGGAGCGAACGTCGGATTCATAGAGAGGTTCGACCGCATGGAGCGCGCTAAAAGACAGAAGACTTCCCGTCAGCGCGAAGAAAAACGCCGCCAGAACGTCAAGACGCGGCGCCGCCGTAATCGTTCGAGCTTCGAAAACTCGACGATTGCGCAAACGACGACTCAAAATATGCGCGAAACGACGTCGCAACGACATACGGACACGACAGGCGGACGGGACTTTTCAGGGCGACGCGACGTCGCGAGGAAACCGTCAAGCGCCTCCATGTCAAAACGATTTCCTCGATAAATTACGGCGCGTTTACTACCGACTTTCCGACTTGACGACGCGAGGGAAAGTCGATCGCGATAATAGAAAAAACGCCTCAAGAAGACAAGTCCAATCCCGGAAAAAGCGCCGACCCGTCTTTCAGACGCAAAAGACGGAGACAAAAAAAGAGGCGGCCCCTTTTCAATGGAAAACCGCCTCAATGGAACGTTCTTTATTCGTCGAAAAAACTCTTAAACGACCGTCAAAAAAGTTCGGTCCCCGGAATGGCGCCAACCGTTTCAAAATTGGCAAACGGAAGCGGTCTCAGCGTTTTTTCGACGTTCGCGTTCTTCAACGAGAACGTCGAGCCGTATTCGCGCAGTTCCATGAGGACGTCGTAGTCTCCCAAAAGATAAGCGCTCAAATAATCGGAGGTCTCCGCTCCTATCGTTTTGTGGAACGACTCGTCGAAACCGACGATGCGACGTCCGTAAACGCGATGGTCGCCCCCGTCGAGCACGACTAAATAACGGTCGTTGCGAGAAACGCTGTCGTAAGGAAGCCGCCGCTGGCGCGCCTTCGTCGAACCAACGATTCCGTCGTCCTTCGTGCCCGTCACAACCATCAGCGGAACCGTAACGCCGGAATAAACCTCCGCGCCCCGCTCCGCTTCGCAAAAGACCGGCGGAGAAAGCGCAAGAACGGCGGCGACGCGGTTATCGCGAAGAGACGGTCCGTTGTCGGGCGGAAGCTGTCCCGCGACAAGGAGCGCGC
>CAMZHY010000151.1 GCA_947307005.1 uncultured Planctomycetaceae bacterium | reverse complement strand
CTCGACCGCCGCACCAACCCGCCGGGACAGCACGGCGCCCGCCGCAGGAAGAAGCTCTCCGAGTACGGCGAGCAGCTCCGCGAGAAGCAGAAGGCCCGTTTCATCTACGGCATGCGCGAGAAGCAGTTCCGTCTGTTCTTCGAGCGCGCGAAGTCCATGCTTCTAGACGTTCAGGATTTTAAATATCGACCTCGCGCTTTAAACGCGCTCTTTTACCTAGTCGATTTTGCGGCGGGGCGCGATCGATGAGCCGCCGTTTCTTTAAAAAACAAGACGCCGCCGTTCCCGACGCCTCCGCGCGCGTCGCGCCCGTTCTTTTGAGCAACATCAAATCGCCCCAAGATTTGAAGGCGATGACGCCGTCGGATTTGGAAGCGCTTGCGTGTGAAATTCGGTCGGAGATATGCCGTCTTTCGGAAACGCGCAGCATCCATTTCGCGTCGAACCTCGGCGTCGTTGAACTCACGATCGCGCTTCATTATTGCTTTGATTTCCTGTGGGATCGGCTCGTTTGGGACGTCGGACACCAGTGCTATCCGCACAAGATGCTTACGGGGCGTTTCGATCGTTTCGACACGCTGCGCGCGCGCGACGGACTTTCGGGGTATCCGGCTCCCGAGGAGAGCGATTACGATCTTTTTAAAACGGGTCACGCGGGTTGCAGCGTTGGAACCGCGCTTGGTCTGTCCCTCGGCGACTCGCTTGTCGCGGATCGGCAAGGCGTTACGGAACACGGTCGCGAACGTCTTTCCGTCGCCGTGGTGGGGGACGGCGCGTTTTCAAGCGGTCCGGTTTTTGAAGCGCTCAACCACGCGGGCGACCTTCATAAACGAATGATCGTCGTTTTGAACGACAACGAGATGTCGATCTGTCCACGCGTCGGCGGATTTGGCCGTTATCTCGACCAGCTGCGAATGGCGCCGGGGTACCTTGGAACGAAGACGCGATTGCACCGTCTATTCGACAAACTTCCCACGGCGCACAACTTCCTGTCGCGGTTTAAAGACGCGCTTCGCACCGGACTTGTCGGCGGCGCGTTCTTTGAGGATCTCGGTTTTCATTACGTCGGACCGATCAACGGACACGATATTCCGTCGCTCATCGATTATTTCGAGGCGGTCAAAACGTTTGAAGGACCTGTTTTTCTCCATGTGATGACGATCAAGGGCCACGGATACGCGCCGGCGGAGAACGACCCGTCCCATTTCCACTCGTCGAGTCCGAAACCTAAGGAATTCGCGCAGAAAAGAGCGTCGAAAATCGCGTTGCGCAGTTCCAACGCGGAGACGCGCGAAAAAGCGAAAAAAGCGCTCGAACGCGACGCGAACGCTCGCGTTTTTGACCAGAGTCCCGACGCGGAGCGTTTCGACGCTCAAATTGACGCCGTCGAGCAGCCCTTTACGTTTTGGGCTCAGACGGCGATCATGCGCCTTATGCGCGAGGATCCGCGCGTCTGCGTCGTCGTCGCCGCGATGACGCAGGGGAATATGCTCGAGAACGCGCGTCGCGATTTTCCCGACCGTTTCTTTGACGTGGGAATCGCGGAGGCGCATGCGGTGAACTTCGCCGCCGGGCTCGCAAAAGCGGGAATGCGTCCGATCGTCGATATTTACAGCGGCTTTCTCCAGCGCGCCTACGATCACCTCTTTCAAGAGACGTCGCTTCAGAATCTTCCGATCGTTTTTTCGCTTGATCGTTCCGGCTTCGTCGGCGCCGACGGTCCGACGCATCACGGCGTTTTCGACCTGAGTTATCTGCGTCCGTTCCCAAATATGACGATTCTTGCGCCCGCCGACTCCGGCGATATGACGCTCGCGTTCGACTTCGCGCTTCGCCAGAACGGTCCGGTTGCCATTCGCTACCCGAAGACGAAGGCGGGACGGATCGAACGACGCGGAGAGGTCGCGCCCCTTGAACTCGGACGCGCCGAACTCGTCCGCGAAGGAACCGACGGCGCGATTCTCGCGTGCGGCGGCGGGCTCTGTCAGACGGCGCTCGACGCGGCGAACTTGATCGCGAAAGGCGAGGCGGAAGGCGTTCCCAGTCTCGACGTCGCCGTATACAACGCGCGTTTTGCCAAACCGCTTGACGTCGAAATGGTTCGCAAGACGTTGGGGCGCTCGGTTCCCGTCGTGACGCTCGAAGAAAACGCCGCGCCCGGCGGATTCGGCGCCGCCGTTCTCGAGGTCGCGAACGACGAAGGACTCGACGCGCGACTTCTAACTCGGCTCGCCGCGCCCGATCGCTATTTTCCCCACGGTTCTCGTTCCGACGAACTCAAGGAGGCGGGACTCGACCTTGAAGGAACGCTCAGCGCGTTCGCGAGGTCTTGGAATCGTTCTTTAGAGATCAAAAAATAACCGTCCCTTTTTATCTTTTCGTTCGATAGATAAGAAGGGACGGCGTTTCTTCCTAAATCTTGAAACGTTACGCAATCTCAGCGTTCTTAAGAGCGGCGTTCCATCGTTCCGTTTCTTGCGGCGGCAGCCGTTTGTCGCCAAACTGCGCGCCGTAATACAACTCGACGAGTTCCCGGAACAAATTGCGGGTCGTTTCCGGGGTCGGTTCCGACCGTCGCGTCGCAACAACGCGATCGGTCTTTCCTCGACGATTGAACCAATTCTTCTTTGGAACCGATTTTTCTACGTTGGTTGCCTCCTCGCTCTGTTGTTTCGCCAGTTCGTCTTCAACGATAAAGCATCTTTCGATAAACTCGCGCGGCGTTTCGCTTGCGCGACGTTCGAGCCGCAACTTGACCTCCATCGACTTTTCGAGTCGGCGATAAAGAAGCGCGACGGGACCGTCGCGGCGCGCTCGCAACGCGTCGCGTTCCGCCGCGTCGCGACGGTTGGCGAGTCGTTTTCGAACAAAACGGTAAATCCGGAGGAACGCGCCAACCGCAAAGAGAACGACGGCGGAAAGAATAACGAATTTCAAGACGACGCCGGGCGATAAATCGCCGGAAATCATCGCTTTTAGCGTGTCCTTACACTGATCGAAAAGCAGATTGACGACTCCGAACGCGCTTTGAACGGAACGAATAGCTTCGACGCATTGACGCCACAACTGAAGCAGCGGAAGATACACGCTTCGCATCTGTTGGACGGAATTGAAGTTAAGAATAAAGTCGCGTCCGAAAGAGCCAAAGAGTTGCGACCAGGCGTACATTCCGATCGCCAGCGCGTTAGGGCGGCTTGAATCGCGATCTGACGCGGGGGTCGCGTCAAGTCGGAGCCACATTCCGTCGACGAGCCACTCTTTATTCGACTCCGGCAAACAGGAATTGCCGTTCGCGTCCTTCGCCGTCCCCGCGAAAAGCGACGCGTCGGGATCGGTCGCGTTCGGAAGTTTGTCGGGGGGAATATACGCTTCGACCCACGAGTGAGCGTCGGATTGGCGAATCTTAGTCTCGCTTTTTTCCGACTCGGGATAAGCGGCGTACCCTACGACGACGCGCGAAGGTATTCCAACCGCGCGCAGGAGCAGCGCAAGCCCTCCCGCGAAATATTCGCAGTGTCCCTCTTTGTGCTCGGAGATGAAATCTTCGAGCGGGTCGACGTCCGCCGCGCGAACGACGCCGGAGCGGTTGTATTGAAATTCGCCCGAGTCCCGCAGACGACTTTCAATGTATCGGGCGCGACCGACGAAATCGTCGACGCGCAGTCCCGACTCCTTGTCCCAAGCCTCGGCTTTAGCGATTAGTTTGGGAAAACGGTCGGCGTCGATTTCTAGATATTGCCGCAAGTATGGCCAAACGACTTCTTGGTTTGGCGTAAGAATCGTCTGACGCTGATTCATAACGGACGTCGAGACGAGCCAGAACTTGCCGCCCATGGATCTTTGGGCGCGATCCTCGAAGAGTTCAACGGAACGGGAGGACGTCTCGACAAGCGTCGGGAAGCATTTGGCGACGTAGAACGCCGAAGGAGCGAATAAGACCTTTGTGTCGAGGGGCTTAAGATCGATATCGTATCCGACGACGCCGCTGCGAACGTCGAATTTTAGGGCGTTTAAATCGAGGAGCCCCCTCTTCGACAGGTCGGCGAGCGCGTTGATCGAATTATATTGCCGGAACCCTGAAAAGGAGCGTCTGTCCGGAAGCGTTCTCGCTAAACTTCCAGAATGCGGCGCGCGGAACATTTCAATCGTCGTCGGGTTAGGCGCGGGAGGAGACTGCGGCGCGGGCGGTCCGTTAAAAAAAGGTTGGAAAGGCGTAAAGTCGCGTCGACCGCTCTGAGGATACGGTCCTCTGTCGCCGGCGAATTGGGAATTGGGTTGAAACTGGGCTAGAATATGCGCGCCGATCGGCGACCTTGCGTTGGAACGTCGAATTTTTTTCAAGTAGGAAAGGACGACGTCGGGGTCGGCGACGGTCGATCTTCGGATCGTTCTTTCAAGATCGTCGACGTCAGTCGCCGCGCCTGCGGAGATAAGCGTCGACCATACTCCGTGATAGTAATTTGTAAGCGGCATGCCGCGAAGATAAATCGGCGCGTTCGGGTCGAGGGGGACGGGATTGTCCGCGTTGAGACAATCGACAAGACGAAGGGTCATCACCTCTTCGGGAGAATCGAGAGAAGGACCGAGATCGCCGAGTTCGATGCGGGGACTAAAGCCCGTTTTCGTCACGCCGCCTCTTCCTCCGCCCCAGTTGATATCGTCGAAGGACAAGGCGCCGAAACCAAATTCATGGAGTCTGGGAAAGAGACAAAAAAAACATGCGGCGACGACGAACGCGGCGAGCGCCCCGACGACGAAACGCCGGAAATATCCGAAACTGAAGCGAATCGCGGGAACAGAGGGTCTTCTAAAGAAACGCGCCGAATCTTCAAATTGCGCCGTTTTGCCGAAGGCGAGCGCCGCCGCGCTGTCGTAAGGATCGAGCGGCTTCTCTTCGATCTGATGAATCGGCTCTTCCGCCGAAATAAGCTCTAGGTTCTTGGCGCCGGAAAACCGATTCTTCAAAACGACGCGTTCCGTATAGAACTTTCTTTCGCCCCAAAGAAAGAGAAGCGAAAAGCACATAAAGGATAGAATCGCGTAGATCGGAAGAGACGCGACGAAGAAGGACGAACGCTGGAAAACGCAGCCGACCGCGACTTCGACGAAGGAAATGAACAGAATCTGATAGCATTTCCGCAGCGTCTTGCTCTGAAAGAAGAGAATCGCTTGGAGCGACGCGAGAATATTGGCGATTGCGAACGCGATAATTTCGTTTCGCGAACGCGTCAGCGCGCCGACTTGGAACGCGACGGTCAGAAGAATGAGAAAGTTGCACGCCGTCTTACGGAGCGCGAACTTTCTCCGATAGTCGACCAAATAGAGCGCCGTCAGAATAGCGATAAAGGAGACGATTCCGACGACGGACGAACTGGCGTTGAGATCGTCGTCCGCCATCTGCAACATGAAAGTCGCAAGGATCGTCGTGATTGCGAGAACGCAGGAAATGGCGAAACTCATAGGCGTCCTTTGATCGGCGATAGGCCAATAAACGGAAGTTGCGAACGATGAACGTCGCGTTTTCGGACGTCGACGGCGCTCGGGTAACTGAAACGACTCCTTGCGCGAGGATCAGGAAAACATCGCCTCGACGAAATCGTCGGGATTGAACGCTTCGAAGTCGTTTTCCGATTCGCCGAGTCCGACGTAGCGGACGGGGAGTCCGACCTGTTGACGAATCGCGACGGCGACGCCGCCCTTGGCCGTGCCGTCAAGTTTTGTCAGGATTACGCCGGTGCAGTCGACCGCTTCGGTGAACTTTTTCGCTTGGTTGAGGCCGTTCTGCCCCGTCGTCGCGTCGATGACGAGGAACGTTTCATGAGGCGCGCCCTCGGCGAGTTTGCCGACGACGCGTTTAATTTTGACAAGTTCGTTCATGAGGTTTTTCTGCGTGTGCAGTCGTCCGGCGCAGTCGATCAGGCAAAGATCGACGTTTGCTTCTATCGCGCGCGAAACCGCTTTGTGGGCGACGCTTGCCGGATCGCTTTGCGGCGCGCCGGAGACGCACTCGACGCCGAGTCGTCCCGCCCATATCTGAAGCTGTTCGACCGCAGCCGCGCGGAACGTGTCCGCCGCGCCTAGGACGACCGTTTTGCCCTCGGACGTCGCCGCTTTCGTTAGTTTCGCGATGCTCGTCGTCTTGCCCGCGCCGTTAACGCCGACGAAGAGAACGACCGTCGGGCCGGATTCGGCTTGGCGAATCGCCGGCCCTTCCTGAGCCATGAGCGTCTTGAGCTTTTCTTTGACCCCCGCGAGAATCTCGTTCTTATCGACGACGCGTCCGCGAAACTTCTCTTTGATTTCGTCGGCGGCGCTTTGAGCGGCTTCGACGCCCATGTCGGTTTTAACAAGGGTCTCGAAGAGCTCGTTGACGAAATCCGCGTCGACGAGTCTCCCTTCCGTCTTGAAGAGATCGCGAACGTCCGTCTGAAGAACGTGAACGGTTCGACTTAGTCCTTTTTTTATTTTTTCAAGGAAGCCCATGAGAACCTTTCTTTTCGTGAAAACCGCGCGTTGAGATCGCCTAGGGAAGAGGCGTCAGACTTCGGCGGAGGACGCGGCGTCTTTGGAACTCGCGTTGGACTCTTTTCCGAGGTGATCTAAAACGCCGTTCAAAAACGCTCTTGTTTTGACGTCGCCGAATTTATTGCCGAGTTCGATCGCCTGCGAAATCGCGACGACTCGCGGCGTGTCGGAGAAGAGAATCTCAAACGCGGCGAGTCGAAGAATGCAACGATCGACGGGAGCGGTGCGTTCAATTGTTCGTCCCTTGTCAAACGCGGCGTTGAGAGCTTGATCGATTTCCCCTTTACGGTCGACAACGCCCTCGAAAAGTCTTTGCGCAAAGTCAAGAGCGACCCCTTGATCCTCGGCGGAAAGCGGTTCGGGCGCGCTTTCGTCGTCGAGGTTCTCCCAGTTGAATTCTTGAGATTGGGGATTAAGCTCGTGCTGATACAACGCCTGCAAGGCGTAGGCGCGGCCAATGGCGCGCAATTCGTTTTTCTTTAGTTTTTTGTCCATGGATTTGTTGTTTGAGGTTCTTCCTGATAGGGAGGACGACGAGGGCTTTGAAGCGAATGAAGGAGCCGCTACAGAATAATTACCGTAATAGACCTTTTCATTGTTTTTTTTAGGGACAATTCTATTCCGCGGCGACGTCTTGTACGTTCTATAAAACATTTCACAGACGCTATGTTACTTCCAGTAACAACCTCAAATTGCGAATTGGTTCGAAAAAAGCGACGAACCCAGCCTAATTTGAAGATTCGTCGACAGAGACGAACCTTTACAACAGGGAAATTCTCCCAAAGCAAAAACGAGTTGTCACCCTGCGCAAACGAGAAATTTTCTCGAACGGCGCCCTGGTTTCGCGTAGTTGCGTTTGCAAACAAAGTCAAATACCAATGCGAGACCAAGACGGTAAAAGGGATGACTTCGTAAGATTTTACCCTAAATCAATACTTTTCTACTTCTTGCCGCGCTTGTCTCCACCTTTTTTGAAGCCCCCGTCGCGACCGCCTGATTTGAAGTTCGGTCTGCCATGCTTGTTTCCAAACTTTCCGTCGTGCTTTCCGCCGGGTTTCTTCGCGCCGTAGTTCTGCGATTTTTCTTCGAATCGGGCGCCTTTCGTGTTGGAACCGCCTGGGACGAACCAACTTTTATCTTCTTCGTCGTCTTCGTCGAGATCGACGAGCGTTTCGGGATCGACGTCGACTTCTTCAAAGTCGCCGGCGATATACCGTTTGGCGTTGCGCTTGATCGATTCGAAACCTTCTTCTTCGTCGTCGACTTCAAGTTCAGGAAGTTTGCCAAGGAGGTCGAGCATTTCCAGCGCGACTTCCGCCGCTTCCGCGCCTTTGTTGCCAGGCTGTTCGCCGACCGACTTGTCTTTGCCGACTTCTTGAGCGCCGGAGCGCGCGAGCGCCTGC
>CAMZHY010000150.1 GCA_947307005.1 uncultured Planctomycetaceae bacterium | reverse complement strand
GTCCTCGCCACATCGACCACCGGCGCGCTGACTATCACCTTCGTCTCCAGTGGTCAGATGTGCCACACCGGCTACGAGCTCTACATCCACTGTGTCGGCACCGCCCTCTGCGAGCGTCCGACCCAGCTCAGCGGCGTCATGACCGGCATGAGCTCGTCCGCGCCCAGACGGACGATTCGCCCACTCCGCTCAGCACGCCGTTTCCATCCGGCGCGACTATGACAAGGAGGATGATTTCCATTTCTTGGAACGCCGTTCCAAACGCCGAACGTTATAGCGTCTGCTATAAGCTCGCGAGCGAGACGACTTGGAAGAACGTCAACGCCGGGACAAAGACCTCCTGCACGGTTACGGGACTCGAACCTAACGCCAAATATGACTTGCGAATAAAAGCGATCGGCGACGGAGTCGACTACGAGAGCGTCTACTCCAATATAGTTAGCGTCAAGACGGCGACGACGGATCTGACGTTTTACGTTTCATGGGCTCCTCTTCCCAACGCAAGCGGATATATCGTCATGTTTAAGCCCTGCGGCGAGAATAGTTGGACAAGCGTCAACGTCGGTAAGCAAACCGACTGGGCGATTTCTTCGCTCGAACTAGGCGTCGAGTACGACTTCCAAATCAAAGCGATTCGTAACAACGGCTACGAATATCTTTCGAACTTCACTGTTTTAGCCGCCTACAATCCTCAACCTACGGTCCACTTCGCTCAACCTATTCCGATCGGTCATACGACGATTTGTGAGTCCTCCGCCCTTTTCGATCTCGGCGACGACCTCTTTGACGATCTCGACGAAAACGATTTCAATCTCCTCGCCGCCAACTTCGTCGCTTGATAACATAGGGACGCCGCGTTTGCGTTGCAGACGCTAGTGAAAAAAACGAATCGCGCCTGAAAGCGTAGAGTCATCGCGCGCTTTCAGGCGCGAATCTTATTTCCGCGCCGTTAGCTTTGACATTCCCCCCGTTTAACAAAACAAACAAACTACACAAAAAGAAGCGGATTTTCTTCTAAAACCGATTTTAACAAAATTTCTATTTTTACTGTTTAAAAAAAATTTTCTTCTCGATAAAGGGAATAGCCCTAAAAGAGGGGCTTGGACGTCGTCCTTCGGAATGCGGGGGCGTCCGAAACGTCGGCGCGACGGCGCCGCGCGTTTGAAGATTAACAATAATAAAAGAAAAGTCGGCAAGACGAACAATAGATAATCCATTTCGCGAGGTCTATGATGAAAAAGTCTGTGATAGCTCGGTTGGTTGCGACGACGACCGCGTTTCTTGGTTCCGCGACCCTTTCCTTCGCGCAATACGGCGCCTGCGAACCCGCTTGCGCCGTTCCTGCCGTCGAGGCGTGCGCGCCGACCTGCGATACTTCCTACGCCCCGACATGCGCTCCAACCTGCGCTCCGTCCTGCGACGTTCCGTGTCCGCCTAGTTGCGGAAACTACGGCGGAGTAGGATGCGGAAACGCCTACGGAGGTCTCTTCGCCATTGTCGACGACGTCGCCCGCGTCGCCACAGCGCCCTTCCAATGGATCGCTTGCGCCTTCACCGACGGAATCTATCCCGACTGCGGATGCGCCCCGAGACCGCCTAAGACCCCGTGCAATCCCTGCAATATCTGCGGCGATTACGTCGGCGGATGCAACGACGCAGGCGGATGCGCCCCGTGCGCGGGAGGATACGCGGGAGGATACGCCGGCGGTCAGTTCTCCTACGCCGCCGCGCAGAACGCCTATCCTGTCCAGAATTACGCCGCGCCTCAATCGCAGTATTACGACGTCGAATCCTACGATTCGTCCCCGACGCGATTCAGCGCCAACACGCGCCCGGTTCAAAACGGCGGGTTCTCCAGCGCGCTCGGCGAAGTCCTTGGAACGCGCCGCCCGGCAAATCCCCAGCCCAATATGTACGCGAACGTTCAACCGACCCCCGTCGTCGCCCCGCAAAGCGGAGTTCGTCCGGCGAGCTATGATCAGCGCGTCGTCGAATCTCAGGTCGTCCGTCACGTCGCCGCGCCGTCGATTGACGCTCAAACGGCGAGAATGAACAGCGAGCTTCAGAACAAGCAAAACGTCCGAATCGTCGCCTCCGTTCCTGAAGCGAACGCCGCGACCGGCGCCAAGTCCTTCGGCGTAACTCGCCCCGTCAAATGAGTTGCGAACAAACGACGCGGTTTCGCCCGAATATGACGACAAATCCGACGATTTTGTCTTGCATCGTCTGAAAAAATACGCTACGCTCCGCCTAAACGCGGGTTCATTGTAGAACGCTTGAGAAGCTCTCGGCTCGCGCCGCAGGGCTTCTTGTTTTTGACGACCCGCCGAAAAGTCCGTCGTCTCAAGTCAAATCTTTGAGACGCGGACGACTCGTTTAAGAATAATTCCGAATCCTTTATGAATATAAGGTTACGACAGACAAGGAGCGAGCTGATGCTTTTACAGGGAACCCTCGTTTCACGTTTTGCAGCCGTTGGTCGTCTGGCGACGATCGTCGGCGTTCTCGTCGCGTGTTCCGCGCTTTACGCCCAGAAACCCGAACAAACCGAACAAATTCTCAACCGTCTCCCCACGCAAGCGGACGTCGACTGCGACGTCCCCGCTGCGGCGGACGTTGAAAAATGCGTCGTCAAACGTTTTAAAGAACAGGACGTGACGGGCGTCGTCCTCTGCGCGCCGGACGGTTCGACTCCGCTGCGCGTTTGGACCGTCGCGCCGGGAAGTTCCAAAGTCGAGCAGATTCGTTTCTACAAGAACGGAATCGAAGTGTTTCGCGACGTGATCGGTCAGGAAGCGCGCTGGTTCAACACGGGCGGAACGCGACGCGGCGTTCTCGGGGCGGACAAGAAGACGATTGAATCGTGGACGTCAATCTCGCCGCAAGAGGCGACGCAGGAAGCGGTCGCCGCGCTCAAAACGAACGATTTCGAGCGTTACCAGCGCGTCGCGCTCACGCTCGACGATCTCAAGACGCTCGGACTTTCCGGGCCGCTCGCCGCCGAAATTCAGAATGAAATCAAGGGAGTCTCCCCGGACGCGTTCGCCAAACTCGCTCAAAAGCTGAATATCCCGGACGACGCGAACTGGGGAGCTCTTAACGCCGGTCGTCCCGCGACGATTCCCGCAAGCGACGCCGTCGCCGAAGATTTGGAGGCGTATTACAACGTCGCGATTATCGTCATGAAGGGCGGCGACGCCGCTCAGAGTCAGGAACTGTACGTAGGCGACCTCGTTAAAGTCGGCGACGTGTGGAAAATCGTCGGACTGCCGACGGGCGAGCCGTTCGGTCAGGCGACGGGCGCCGTCTCTGCGTCGTCCGTTTTGCTTCCGACGGAGGGCGGCGCAAACGTCGCCGCTAGTTCCGCCGACGTCGGCGAAATGGGCGCCGCGCTCAGCGAAGCGTACCGCAAATTGGAAACCGCTTCGCCGCAGGATTATCCGGCGCTCTGCGACCAAACGGTCGAACTGCTCCTGAACGTCGCCGCGAGCAATCCTCAGGAAAGCGACAATATGCTCTCGCAGGCGGTCGACGTCGTCTTTACGGGGCTCCAGTCGGGCATGTATCCGAACGGGGTCGAAAAGCTCGCGAGCCTCGCGGAAAAGATTAACGAGACGGGAGGCGACGAGGTCAAAGCGCGCGTTCGTCAGCGTCAGATTACGGCGGCGTTCTACGCGGTCGCTCAAAGCCAGCCGCAGCCGAAACCTTCGGAACTTTCGAAAGCGCAGGAGAAGTATACCGAAGATCTGACGGCGTTTGCGGAAGAATACGCGGGCACGGCGGCGGGCTCCGAAGCGGCGATGAGTCTCGCGCTCGATCAGGAATATCTCCTCGAAAACGACGCGGCGATCGGCTATTACCAGCAGGTGGTCAAAAACGCCGGCGGTTCTGAAATCGCGCGCAAAGCGCAAGGCGCGCTCGCGCGTCTCCAGTCGGAAGGCGGCGCGCTTAAGGCGCCCAAACTCAAGTATCTGGACGGTTCCGACGTCGCGTTCGGCGCCGCAGGCGGCAAACCGACGATCGTCTTCTTCTGGGGCAGCTGGGATCAAGACAGCGTCGCCAAGGTTAAACAACTCGCGAATCAGGTCAACGTCGTCGGCGTCAACGTCGACTCCGCGCCCGACCCGAATAACGCCGCCGCGTACTTCCAGCAGATCACGCGCGGACTGCCGTGGAAAAACGTCTGCGATCCGAACGGTCTCGAAGGAACGGCTCCCGTCGCCTTCGGCGTTCAGACCGCGCCGTGGGTCGTTCTGATCGGCAAAGACGGAAAGGTTGTTCGTTCCAATATCGCCAACCTCGACGAACTCTCGGACGTTCTTAAGGAACTCAAGTAACGTCGCGATAAGCGCGTTCTGAGTCAAATCGGCGGTTGGAATTGCGTTTTCCAACCGTCGGTTTTCTGCGGTCGGCAAGCAGGCGACGAAAGAAAAAATATAAAAGACTTATTGACGCCTTGGCAAACGCCGATAGAATAGACCAAGCGTTCGACGTTTGTGGACGCTACGGTTGACGCGGCGCGGAACCTCCCGAATCCGTAAAAAAGTTTGCGTCGATCCATCGGGGCGTAGCTCAGCCTGGCTAGAGCGCTACGTTCGGGACGTAGAGGTCGCACGTTCGAATCGTGTCGCCCCGATTAAGCCGCGAATTTTTCGCGGTTTTTTTGTTTCTTGACTCCTACTTTTTATCTATTTATTCAAGAGGTTGAAATGAAGGAAGTTAAAGTAATCGCTGACGCTCCCAACGCGACCGCCGTTGATTTTGGTTCCTTGGCGGAAATTAAGGATTATGTTCTGGAACTCGGACCCGACGTCAAAATTCCCGGCAAAGTCTTTGGCGGCGCGGCAATCAAGGCTGGGGGCGCGGATTTCTCATTCCAGGTTTTCGCGCCTGGAACCGAGGGCGGGTTTTATCACGTCCACAAAGAGCACGAGGAACTTTACTTTTTCCTCTCCGGCGAGGGCGAGTACCAAGTCGACGGGAAAAATATTCCCGTGAGAGAAGGAACGGTCGTCCGCGTCGCGCCTTCGGGGAAACGCGCTGTTCGCAACACGGGCTCCACGCCGCTGACGATGCTCTGCGTGCAGTATAAGGCCGCCAAGGTTGGCGACGTCAATCCTTCCGACGGCGAGATTCTATCCGAGCCGGTCGTATGGTAGTTTCCGCTCTTCTTTCGAGAGAGATCCGCCGCGTCTACTTCTAATCTCGCAAACGCGGGCGCTTTTCCGTCGCGTTCTCCAGCGAAGAAAAGCGCCCGTCGTATTTTTGACGTCTTGATCCCCAGTTTCGCGCGGATTATCGCTCGCGTTCTCTTACGATTAAAGGCGGCGCAATCCCGAAGTAACGACGTTTCTCAGAAAAGAAATACAAAAAACCCTTCTCGTCGATTTCTAAATCGGAATACTTGGAATCCTAGAGAACGTTTGGAAAAACGTCGAAACGCCCCTCAAAAACAGAACGTTCGAACAAACGACGCGCCTCTTTTGCCCTTTGCTCTCTTGACCTCGCGACGCCTTTGGAGATAATGACAGTCGTTTTTTATCGGCGCTAAACGCGAATCATACCGCGCGGCGTTTTACCCTCAGAGGTTTTTATGAAAGATCGCACGCTTTACGACAATCCGTTAATCGAACGTTACGCGTCGCGCGAAATGTGCGCGCAGTTCAGCCCTCAGAAGAAGTTCTCGACGTGGCGAAAGCTCTGGGTCGCCCTCGCGGAAGCGGAGCATGAACTGGGTCTGCCCGTTTCTCAGGAACAGATCGACGAACTCAAGGCGCATATCGACGATATTGATTTTGACGTCGCCGCCGATTATGAAAAGAAACTCCGGCACGACGTCATGGCTCACGTCCATACTTACGGCGACGTCTGCCCTAACGCGCGCGCTATCATTCACCTCGGCGCGACAAGCTGCTACGTCACCGACAACGGAGACTGCATCATTTACCGCGAAGCGCTCCAGATGGTTCGAGACCGACTTGTAACCGTCATCGATCGACTCGCGAATTTTGCCGCTCAGTATCGCGCGCTCCCCTGTCTCGGGCTGACCCACCTCCAGCCCGCGCAACCGACGACCGTCGGCAAACGCGCGACGCTATGGACCTACGACCTCGCGACCGACCTGAAGACCTTGAATACCGTCTTTCCAAGATGAAGACGCTCGGCAACAAGGGCACGACCGGAACGCAGGCGAGCTTCCTCAAACTCTTCGACGGCGATCACGCCAAGGTTCGCGACCTGGAAAGGCGCGTCTGCCAGAAGATCGGCTTCGACCAGCCGTTCGCCGTCACGGGTCAGACGTACCCTCGGAAACTCGACGCTCAGATTCTCGACGTTCTCTCGCGAATCGCGCAGAGCGCCCACAAATTCGGAACGGATATGCGCATCCTCGCGCACAAGAAAGAGCTGGAAGAGCCGTTTGAAAAGAACCAGATCGGCTCGAGCGCCATGGCGTACAAACGCAATCCGATGCGGTGCGAGCGCGTCTGCTCGCTCGCCAGGTTCGTCATGAGTCTCCAGTCGAGTCCCGCGATGACGATCGCGACGCAGTGGATGGAGCGCACGCTCGACGACAGCGCCAATCGCCGCCTAACGATCCCGCAAGCGTTCCTCGCGATCGACGCGATCCTGACGATCATGCAGAACGTCGTTGAAAACATCGTCGTCTACCCCAAGGTCATCGCGAAGAATCTTAACGCCGAGCTGCCCTTCATGGCGACGGAAAACATCCTCATGGCGGCGGTCGAAGCGGGCGGCGACCGACAGGAGTTGCACGAGCATATTCGTCAACACAGCGTCGCGGCGGGAAACGTTGTCAAGGTCGAAGGGGGCGAAAACGACCTCCTCGAACGTCTAAGAAAGGACCCCGCGTTTGCGAGCGTCGATATCGACGCGGAGATCAAACCGGAAAAATTCATCGGTCGCGCGCCGGAACAGGTCGACGAGTTCATTCAGGAAGTCGTCGAGCCGATCCGCAAGCGTTACCCCAACGTCGCCGTCGCGCAGGCTGAGCTTCGCGTCTAGCGTTTTACGGACGACGCTTCTGTCCTCAGTCGCGTTTTTCGCGCGTTTTAACAGGAAACGGATATGCTAACCTACCAAACGGCGGGCGAATCGCACGGTAAGGGAATCGCCGCGCTTATCGACGGCTTCCCGGCGGGGGTCCCCCTCGATACGGACGCGATCGACGCCGAACTCAGACGCCGTCAGGGCGGCTACGGGCGCGGCGGTCGTCAGGCGATTGAGACGGACTCGGCGGAGATTCTCACGGGCGTTCTGCATGGCGCGAGCATGGGATCGCCGATTCTTCTGTGGGTCAAGAATCGCGACTACAAGCTCGAAAGCATGCCGGAGCTGACGCGTCCGCGTCCGGGGCACGGCGATCTGACGGGATCCGTCAAATACGGGACGGGGATTCGACCGATTCTCGAGCGTTCGAGCGCGCGGGAAACGGCGGGTCGCGTCGCGGCGGGCGCGTTGGCGCGGTTGTTGCTCCGCGAACTGGAGATCGAGGTCGTCGGCTACGTGGAAAGCGTCGGCGACGTCGACTTGACGCCGGGCGCCGAGACGTTGACCAAAACGCCGTCGGAAATGCGCGAAATTCGCGACGCGACGCAAGTCTTTTCACTCCGTCCCGATCTTGACGAAGAGGCGACGCGCGCGATCGACGCCGCAAAAGAGTCGGGCGACACGCTCGGGGGCGTCGTCTTCGTTCGCGTCTTCAACGTTCCTTTCGGGCTCGGAACGCACGCGCAGTGGTCGTCGAAATTGGACGGTCGCCTCGCGCAAGCGGTCGCCGCGATTCAAGCGTTTAAGGGAGTGGAAATCGGCGACGGGTTCGAATTGGCGCGCGTCCCCGGTTCGCAAGCGCACGATGAGATTCTATGGGACGAAAGTCAACGCGCCGCGAGAACGCTCGGGTTCGTCCGTCCGACGAATCGCGCGGGCGGAATCGAGGCGGGGATGACAAACGGTCAGCCGATCGTCGTCCGCGCCGCGATGAAGCCGATCCCGACGCTTCGCAA
>CAMZHY010000149.1 GCA_947307005.1 uncultured Planctomycetaceae bacterium | reverse complement strand
AAGCGAAATCTGACCCGAATTCCAGAATGAACTTTTCCAGTTCGGCGAGAATCGCATTTTCCAAATCTTTTTCACTGTAAGTATCCTTAAGACCGAGGAAGTCTAAAACGTAAGGATCCCGATAGAAAAGATTCAACGACGTCTTATCTTCGTCCATAAGTCGCGTGACGTCTTCACGAATCGTCTCTTCTGGCTTTCTTGAAATTGCGGTGCGTTCGAAAAGCATCGAATTCTTACGATCGCGGAGAGCGCGTACCGTCCACCCTTCGCTTTTGCACATAGCGGCGTAGAAATCTCGTTTCAGATCGTCCTCAATTGGAAGCAATTCCACGAAATGAGACCAAGTCAATTGTTGCGACAGCGTCGCCACTTTTCCCCTATCGGGGAATTCCCGATAAAACTTAATCATTCGAAATACAGACGTTCGATTAAACCCTTTTCCATATTCCCGCGTTAGTTTTTCGGATACCTCGTCTACGACGTTTTTTCCGTAATCAGCCTTCGCATGATCCAAAACGTCTAGGCAAATGGTCTCCCCAATTTCCCAATACAGAAAAATCATGGCGGCGTTCACTGCTTGAGAGAGAGCGGTCTTTCTCGATGTAATGAGACCTACAATCTTTGTATAAAGCTCGTTTGATTCCTCATATTCCATCAATTCGACCGCCATAGTCGTCATCCTTTCACATTGTGGCGACATGTCGCCACTTTTGTATAACGCCCTTAGAAATAGGATAAAAAATCCTATTATTCTTTATGTTGAACCATCCCGCGCCGCCCGCCGCTTAGTTATAACGAACTAGACGCCCGCGCCAACGAGAGCGGGCCTAGAGTATTCGCCAGTACGCGCTTGAGCATTATCACGCGCCAAGAGGCGAATACCGTCCCCCGCGACGTCGCGGGCGCTTGCGCTGGCGGTCGTCGCTCACTCCACGATGAAATCCTTTTGGACGAAGGCGGCGCAGCCTTTTTCGGGGTCGAACGCGCGGAAGACGGCGCGGTAGGTTCCGGGCGTCTTGGGGGCGTCGAACTCGAAGGTCGCCGTACCGTCGTTCCCTTCGAGCTTCATGACCGTCGACTTGAGGATCGAGTCGGAGCTCGCGACGGTCGGGACGCCGGGGACGGCGTCGAGGACGAAGGGGGATGGGGAATTATTGTTGCCGCTCGTCCGAACCGCTCGCGATCGTAAGGCCGACGGACGGGTTTGCGGCAGCGGCGTTTCTTGAGTGAGGAAATCGTCGTAGATCGTCCGCGCTTGAACGTAGCCCTCCGGCTCCATCGTGGGCGCGGGCGCGTTCATACCGAAGACGGGGTTGAGCAGCGGTTTAGGCGGAAGCGTCTGGCGGAGCAAGAGACGGGAGCCGAACGTCGAGACGGCGAAATATCGGGCGAAGTCGTCGACGGGCGCCACGCTCAAGTTGACGTCGTAGACCGCGAGCGACGCGCGCCCGACGAAGGGCGCCTCGCCGGGCGCTATTTTGGCGACGATCTTGGTCTTTTCGCCCGCTTTGACGCGGTCCGGCGTCTCGAGGGCGACGCCGCGATTCGTTTCGGCGCCGCCGACCCCGACGAGATAATAAGCGGCCTGCGCTTTATTGTCGCCCGCGAAGTTCGCGACGAGCGTAACGAACGGCGCGTCGGCGGCCTCGAGCGGGATCCGGCATTGTCCGACGCCGTCGGTCAGCCGAACGATTTCCGGGGTCGAGAAGGAGGGCGCCGAGCCGTTGAGCGACGGTCTGTACTTGTAGACGGAGACGACGGCGTCGGCTTTCGGGGAGCGGACGACGACATTCGCCGCCTCGTCGCTAAGCGAATAGCGCGGCTTGTCGAATTCGACCTCGATCATCGGCTCCGCAGGCGTCGACGGCTGCGGAGCGGACGCGGCGGCGGTCTGTTGAGACGGGTCGGGCGTCTTGCCGGTCGGGGTCGGCGCCGCGCCGCGCTTGGCGACGAAGATCGGCGAGTTCGCCTTCGGGAGATACGCGACGCGCCCCGTCGTCATCTCTCGCAACTTGACGCATACGGAGAACGCGTATTCGCCCGACTCCGCGTCTTCGGGAATCTTGAAGGAGCCGGCGAGCGACTGCGATTCGTCGAACTCGGCGTCGAATTCGGCGACGAGCGCGCGCGGCGATTCCGCCGATCCGGGGTTCGTCTTCGCGAAGACTCTAACGTAGCTAAAGTCCGTCGGGATGAAATGTTGTTTCGGCGGCATGACGATTTGAGCGACGTATTCGACCGTGTCGCCCGGCTCGTAGATCGGACGGTCCGTCGCGAGGATCAGAATCGGTTCGTTATGTCTCTTCGGAGTCGCGTCGAAGACGTCGGCGAGAACGTAGGGATTGTTGACGTACTCGAAGACGCTGACGGATCGGTCGTATTCCTCGGGCGTCCCATCCTGAACGAAGGCGAGCCGGACGTCCATTTTGGAAGGGGAGAAGGAGCCGACGTCGTCCGTCTTGACCGTTTCCGTTTTCGCGTTGGCTCCGCCGTTGTTCGGCATGCCGGGAAAACCGGTTTCGAGGAGATCGATCTCGCGGTTGGCGTAAGGCTCGCCCGTCTGAACGTCGCTGACGAAAAGTTTGCGGTTGAACTGGTACGCGAAGGAATACCGGCTGACGAACGCCAGCGCGTAGGTCGCGTTCACCGGCCTGTTTGCGTCGGCGACCTGGAGGACGTAGACGCCGGGTTTCTCAAGCGTAAAGGTCAACGGAGTTCGCGTCGAGGACGCGCGACGGCTTTCGTCGACGGCGACGGGACGCGTTTCAGATTGAACTTCGGTCGCGATATTGGCGAGTCTGTAGTTTCTGATCGCGTCGGCGATTCTTTCGGAAATGAGATTTCCGAAATCGCCGAAATTCGTAATGAACGTCGGTTCAAGCGTTTGCGCGATATAGGGCGCGAGGTCGAGCTGATAGAACGTCGTCTTGAGTTCGCGAACGTTCCTCGAAACGACGTCGAAGGAGACGGTCATGCCCGTCGCGCCGCCGTTTTTACCGTCGATCGAGATTGAGCCGACGCTTTCGATCTTTCGGATCGCCCCGTTGACGAGCGAGTTTCTTTCAACGTTCTTGAGGTCGCTTGCGATCGGGGGCAGGGGAGCGTCCCGTTTCACGAAGGAGGGCGCGTTTTTCGCGCGGTTCCAGAGTTCCAACGCCTGATCGTACTTTCCTCGAAGCTGCATCTCTTGCGCGAGGACGGCGAGCGCCTCGAAAGATTCTTCGAGTTCGATCGAGCGCTTCAGCAGCGCGACGAAGTCGCATTCTTTGCCGAGGACGCGGCGCGTCGGCTGGAAACTTTGCGAATTTTCGAGCGGAAGCCCCTGCGTTTTTAGCTGAACTTTCGTGAACGCTTCATTATCTTGGAGGTTGGGAATCTCGGCGATAAACGCGTCGAGACGGGCGATTTCCTGCTGGACGAGTTCGCGCTGTTCGGGGCGCGACGGGTACGAGTTCTGCGTCAGTCCGCGACGGAGCTGGCTCGCGAGCGTCAGATTGTTTTGAACCCCGTACTCTTTGCGAACGAGGGCGGCGAGGGATCCGAGGAAGAGCGCGCGATTTCCTTCGTTCGACGCGCCGCCTGCGCCGGCTCGGGCGAGCGTCTGCGCGAGGACGAAGCGTTCGCCGTCGTTTGCCGCGTCCGCGAAGGAGGGCGGGAGCTGGAAGTTGCGACCGGGATTCGACTGGACGACCTGACCGACTCGCGCGCTACGCGGATCGACGGCGATCGTCATTTCCGGGGACGAGTCGAGATCCGTTTTATTTTTCATGTCGACGTTTCGTCCGCGCAACGACTTGAGCGCGAGCGCGTCGCTCAGGAGCGCGAAGTAGGCGTTCGTCGAGATGACGCGCCTCTGGAAGGTGGAAGGCTCGCCCGTCGTCGCGGCGTCGATCGCGAAGGGGAGCGCGTTCGTCAGCGCTCTCAAGACGAGGACGCGGTCGCGGTCTTCGGCGGAAAGGGTTCCTTCCGGGATTCTATCGGCGTCGTAGGCGATACGCGTCGGGGCGCCGCTGGGGTCGTCCGACGGCTTGAAGGTCTTCGGGAGATAGTTCCAGACCGTCGAGGCGTAGACGTAGGCGACTTCCCAAGAGTTGGGGCGCGCTTCGAGCGCCTTGTTAATGAGTTCCTCGATGATTGTCGGCGCCGCCTGCTTTTCAGGCTCTTTCGGCGCGGCGTAATGGCCGTCGAGGGAGCCCGCCAGGCACAGCGTCCAGACGTATTCGTTCAGAACGCGCGCGTATTCGGCGTCGTTAAAACGGTCGGCGAGTCGCTCGAGGAGCGCGCCTTCGACGAGCGTCCGGACGAGGATGGGGCGACCTTGAAGCTTTTCGAGAATCTCCTGAACGGAATGGTTCTCAAGGACGGCGGCGAGCTGGGGCTGGAGCTCGTCGTAGGTCGCGCGGTAGATATTGTCGGAGAGGTTGACGTCGAAGAGTTCGCAGCTTGTGATCGCCGTCGCGGCGGCGCCGAGGAAGTCGGCGGCGGCGGACTCGAACGCGAGTTCACGCAGTCTGAAGTCGCAGTCGCGGAGGGCGAACGCCTGCGCGACGCTCTTCTTTTCGTCGTCGGTCAGCGCGCGAGGCGGGTTCTCAAGGCGGGGATCGACGAACGTTTTGACCGCGGCGACCTGCTCCGGGGTCAGCGTTCCGCTCTCGCCGACGTAGGGTTTTTCTTCCGCGGAATATTCGCGAGGTTCCGTCTCTTTTCCGAGGGGCGCGAAGAGTCCCGCCGCGAGTTCGCGAACCGAGCGAACGTATTCTTCTTTCTGCTCTTCCGGCGTTTTCAGATAGAGCTCGCGCTCTTCTTGCGTGAGCGTCGAATAGGCGAGATTCAGGACTCTTTCATCCTGCGCCGACGCGACGGAAAAGGTCGTCAAAAGGGACGCGATCGCGAGGAAGACGATTCCTTCGATCTTAATTCGATTGGTTTTCATCGTGGTTCTCCAGACTGCCAAAGGGGGAGAATATGATCGTATGCGATTTCGTTACGTTCGGGTTTATCATTGCAACGCTTCGAGATAAGCCAGCCGACGTTTGGCGGGACTTTCCGCGTTTTTAAAGGCGTCGCGAAACTGTTTCTTGACGGCGTCGAGCTCCGCTTTTTTCTCGTCGGTGTTCGCGGCGGCTTGCAGCGGCTTGAAGAAGTCGGCGATTTCGGCGGCGACTTCGACGTTATCGGGGTTCTCCAACGCCCGCTTGATCATCTCGTCGCGCGCGACGATTTTCTTCGATTCGTCGTTCTTCGAGGACGCCGTCGTCGCGGACGCTTGGGGGAGGTAGCCGAGGACGACGCCGCGCAGATTCTCGTTTTCCGCGAGTCGTTCGAGTCGTTCCGTCTCGCCCGCCGCCGCCAGTCTCTTGCACGACGCCCTGAGAATTGTCTTCGGGTCTTCGCTCGAGGAGATCGCGCCGCCGGGGAACGGGATCAGGTCGACGGCGAGGGGCGCGTATTCGTAGCCGTCCATGATCGCTTTGCGGACGTCGGCGCGCAGCTTTTGGGCGGTCTCGTTTTCGGAATTCTCGGGGACGCTCGCGAGGAGCGCCTGAAGAGCGGCGATTCTCTTGCGGTAGAAGGGGATCGTCTCATATTGCGGGACGTCGAGCAACGACTTGTCGTAGGAGAAGATTCCCGGTCCGCCGAGGGAGACGGTCTCGATTTTCGGCGTATACTCGACGTTAAGCGCCTTGTCGAAAGAACGTCTTTTCGAGAGGTAGAAGCCTCGGCGCAGCGTCAGTTTCGCCTTCGCGCCGAGCCGGGCGTCGAAACGGACGATCGGGTCGACGTAAGAGGCGACGTTCTTGTAGACGAGCGCGTCGTTGAGCTCGCCGTCGTCGATCGCGATTTGGGCGAGTTCCGGGAGGAGCGCGTCCAGTTTCTCGACGTCCTTCTCGTCGATCTCTTTGGCGATTTTCGCCTTGAGGAGGAACGTCTTGACGAGGTGGACGAGTCGGAGCCGGTCGCGTTCTTTCCAGTCTTCCTTCGCTTCGAGTTCCTTCTTGACGGACTCGAGACCCGCGACGTCTCGACTGACGAGCGCGTTCGTCGAATAGTTCTCAAGGGAGCGCCAGCGTTCGCTGAAATCGACGTCGTCCGCGAGCGCGATCGCGCGATGAAGCTCCGTGATCTCGGCGACGAGCTTGGCGCGCTCCGCGCTCTTTAACGCGTCGTCGCCAAGTTTTGCGTCGAGGCGGTTAAGCTTCTCCTGAAGCGCGCCGCGACGCCCGAGATAATATTCCGCGTTCTTTTCGACAGGCTCGAAGACGATCTCGTCGTCGTCCTGAAGAGCGGGAGTAATCGCCGGACGCGCGCTAGGGGAGGCGGTTTGAACGCTCGCCGCGTCGACGGTCGAGACGCCGCTCAAGCAGACGAGCGCGACGGCGCCCGCGATATGACGCAAGGTTTCTTTTCGCATCATTCAACCTATGATTGTCTTATGACCGGATTGTTTGCGCCCGTTAGGATTACGGCGCGACGCCGTTGGAATACAACACGGTTCCGTTGGGATCAATGAATTTGAACCCGACGATCCAATCCCATTCCGTGTGGTCGACTCTTGCGATCATCACGTTAAGACCTTCCTTGAGTTGAACTTGAACCGTCGCTTCCTGTTTTTCGGGGTCGTCGACGTTAAGCTCGCCGAAGAAGACCTGCGCGCCGTTGAGGTAGACGCGTTCGACGACATGCGACTTATATCCTTTGACGCTAAGTTTGAGCGTCGCCGTCTGGGCCGCCGGAACGTCGAGGTAACGAAGAACGTAGACCCCGGAGTAGGCTGCGGATCCGCGGAATTTCGCGATATCGAGGTCGTCTGGGTCGGCGCCGTACTCGGATTGGTTCTTGGGAATTCCAACGACGCCGTTGAAATTCAGCGTCCACGAGAGGTACGGGGGCGTCTTGACGACGACCTCGTCGCCGATTCTTCCGGAACCTCTGTTCGCGAGCGCCTGTTTTCGGGCGATCGTCGACGCGGCTTTGCGGGGGTCGTTATTGGCCAGCGCCTCGTAATCGACGCTCGTGATCGCCTCCTCTTTCGGGAAGTCTTCGAGCGAGGAGAAGGGCTCTTTCAGGTCGAAAAGCCCGGAGAGGTAATAATCCGTCTTTTTCTCGATTCGGACCGTCTTTTCGATTTCGCCGATACGGACCGTAATATCGACGGGCAGGTCGGCGAGGTCGCCTTTGAAACCGAGCGTGTAGTTATTGTTGTGAGACCTTCTGATTTCGATCCCTTGATATTGAAGCTTCCCGCAGGAAACGACCTCAATCTTGGGCGTCTTCGAAGCGGGCGCGAAAGCGGACGCGCCGAACATCGCTTCTTTGAGCTTCTTCTCGTCGACCGGCTGATCCGCCTCGATCCCGCGCGTCGCGCAGATAACTTCGACGCCGATCGGATTGGGGGTCGACTCTTCAAGGTCGAAAACGGCGTCCTCTCGCGAGCGAAGCCGGACAATCCCGTTGTAACGGGCGGCGAGGCTGAAGCCGGGCGAGACGAAGTCGCGAAGACGAGGATCGAGGCGGGTCTCATAATAGCGCCGCGCGATCTCTTCCCATTCGCTGGGCTTGTCCGTATCGAGCTTTCTAAGGCTCTCGGGAGGACCCGCGTATCGAGACCGCGCTCTGCCGTCCAAGCTGTTGTAACCCTTTTCGTCGAACGAGATAAGGAGCGCCCACGTTACGAGCTGGGAACCGTATTCGCTGGGATGGAGTCCGTCGCGGTAGAGGTCGATTGGGTCGGTCGCGAACCACGCCAGCTTCTGCGGGGTTTGATAAACGTTATGCAGCCGAAAGACTTGGCAGGGGACGCTCGCCGCCGCCTGTTCGATGAGCGAATCGATCATATAGAGCTGCGGCGAAACCCAGTCCGACGCGGTTCCCGGCGAGGGCGCGACCAGAACGACGCGCTTGACGCCGGGCGCGCGATTCTTCAGATCGTCGACGAACCCCTTAATCTCCGCCAACTGCTCTTCTTGCGCGGGGGAGAGTTGACCGCGCCGCGCGCCGCCGGACTTTCCGAAGGCGGATCCGATCTTCTGAAAAA
>CAMZHY010000148.1 GCA_947307005.1 uncultured Planctomycetaceae bacterium | reverse complement strand
GCACGCGCAAGGGCAAGCTGACGCAAGAAGTTCTCGATTCGATCCACTTTAAAGGAGGCGGGTTCCGCGACATCGTCGACTGGCCGCACAGCGGGCTGGCGGGGAACGAGAACGAAAAGTCTGGCGAGACGGACGGGTTCGTCTTCAACGACTTCAACGCGGTGGTGAACGCGTACCATTTCTTCGCGCTCAACTCGATGAAGAAATTCGCGACAATCCTCGGAAAGGACGACGACGTTAAGTTCTTCGACGATCAGATCGCCAAAGTCAAACGGTCGTATCAGGAGGTCTTCTTCGACGCCGACCGGGGAATCTACAAAGACGGCGAGGCGACCGACCACGCGTCGCTCCATTCGAACATGTTCGCGCTCGCCTTCGGGCTCGTTCCGAAGGAGAACGTCGAAAGCGTCGCGAAGTTCGTCCAATCTCGCGGGCCGGTCTGCAGCGTCTACGGCGCCCAGTTCCTTCTGGACGCGACCTATCAGGGGGATAACGGGGACTACGGACTCGCGCTCATGACGTCCGACGGGCTGCGCGGGTGGCTCAATATGCTCAAGGCGGGCTCGACGATCACGATGGAAGCGTGGGACGACCGGTACAAGCCGAATCAGGACTGGAACCACGCGTGGGGCGCCGCGCCGGCGAATATCATCCCGCGCAAGCTCGTCGGGGTCGAGCCAACCTCGCCGGGCTGCGCGACGATTCAGATCAAGCCGCAGATCGCGAGTCTGAAAACGGTCGAAGCGATCGTCCCGACGATTCGCGGAACGGTCGAGGTCTCCGTCGATCAGAGCGAACCCAACCGCTTTGCGCTCGCGATCCAAACGCCCGGCAATGTTAAAGCGGACGTCTATCTCCCGGCGGTCTCCGACGACGACCTCGTCTACGTCGACGGCGTCCGACTCGACGCGCCCCTAAGAGACGGCGCGTATTGGAAAATCCCGAACGTTGGCGCCGGCGCGACAAAATTTGAACGCGTCTCGAAGTAGGAAGCGCATGCTCCGACCGTCTCGAAGCGCCGCGTTTTCCAAGTTGCGGCGCGTTTTTGAGATTTTTTGTCCTTTTTTTTCAGAAACGCCCCCGGCGCGGCGCTCTATGAAGAGAGCGCCGACGAAAGGGGCGAATATTATAGCGCCAAAGGAGCGAAAAGACCTAAACGTCGAAGTTTGACGATTTGGACGCGTCGCTTATCGTCGGCTCTCGTCGTCTAAGTAGGAAACGTAAGCGCAAAAGATTCATCATGAAATCATTCCGTCTTTTTTCTAGGATTCGAAAGAGTTTAGGGCTGTTCTTCCTTTTACTCCCGACGCTAGTCTGCGGTTGCGGAAAGTCCTCCGTAGTCGAGTACGTCCCGACGCCGGGAGAGTCGGCGTCGATGTACGAAGGCGCCTTTGAGCCTTACACAAAGGATTCGCCGCCGCTGACGTCGGACGATCTTAAGCGAGGTAAAGCCAAGCGAACAGTCGAAATTTTCCCTACGGAAGCCTACTTCGGCGACACGATTTACATCGCGGAATTCATTGAAAACGTCTCCGACGCGCCGATACACGATTTTAAAAAAAACCGACCGCCCGTCTGGGACATGCCGGGCTTCGCCGTTCGGATATCGTCGCCGCAACTTGAAAACAAATACCGCTGGAGATTTGAAAACCCGACGGGCGTAATCGTATGTCGCAAGATCAGTCTCTCTTCTTTAGAGCCGGGCGAAAAGTTTTGTTCACGAATCGTATATCCGGATATTGGTCCCCTTGAAGATTTCGACGCCCCCTTTTGGAAAGAACTTCGGGAAAAACTAACGCCCGAGGGGATCGTCTGCGCGATCGAGCTCGAATACAATCGCGGCGAAGAAAACGTTTTCACGGCGTCGCAGGATATTCTGATCAAACCGCGTCCCGCGGCGGAAATGGCGCTTTTAGAGAAGTGGTACAAAAACACGCCGAAGGAACTCTTTCCTTTTCAGGAAGGATGGAGTTTTTCGAACAGCGGCAAGAGCGATATCCGTCTGTCGGCGATCCCGATAAGAACGTACAATCCTTGGAATTTCGTACGCGTCGGAAATCGCAAACCCTCCGATCCCAACAACCCGCGAACGCTCAAAGGATGGCGCGAACTTGAATCGAGTCTTACCCCCAGCACGATGCGCGACGAAATAAGACTCTCGCGATTCAGACTCGAATATTACGCGACTCGAAACGCGACCAAGGCGAACGAAATCAAAAAAGAATATCGGGACTGGATGGATAGTCTGCCAGAAGTCCAGCGCGTCGTTATGGAAAGATACGTCTACGGGCGCTACGAGTTTTGGAAGAACGACGCCGACGTTTTTCGGAAGATTTCCGAACTGCGAAAATAATCCCGCGAATTCGGCGACAGTCCAGAGCGACGCTCCAGTTCTAAAGACATTACGCGGCGCGGCTGAGAAGTTTTAACCTTCCGCAGTTCTTTGGTCGACGACTGGAAATCGCTCGGACGCGACGTTTCAAAGCGCTGAGAAATAAATCGCCCCCAAATGAAAACTCCCCCGCGGATCGATCCGCGAGGGAGTTTTGCTAAACCGTTTCTAGCGCCGCCGATCAGAAATCGTACTGATAGCCGCGATTGAGTTTCTTCATTCGTTTAACGATCGCCGAGTGCATCTGACTGACGCGGCTTTCGCTCAGTTCGAGCGTCGCGCCGATTTCCTTCATCGTCATATCCTCGTAATAGTAGAGGATAATGATCATCTTTTCCTTCTGGGTCAGCCCTTGGGTGCATTTGCGGACGATTTCGGCGCGCTCGAGGCGTTCCATCGGCGCTTGACTGCGCTTGTCGGGCAGCACGTCGACCTCGGAGACGTCGCCGTCGCCGGAAGGGTCGTTCCATTTCTTATCGAGACTCGACATATTGACTCGGTTCGAGTCAATCATCGTCTGGCGAACGTCGTCGACGGGCAGTTCCAGAAAGCTCGCGAGTTCCTCTTCGGTCGGACGGCGTCCGAACTTGCCGACGAGAATCTTGTCCGCTTCGTTGAGTTTCGACGTCTTGGAGCGCACCATGCGCGGCGCCCAGTCCATCGAACGGAGTTCGTCAAGCATCGCGCCCTGAACGCGCGGGATGCAAAACGTCTCGAACTTCACGCCGCGATCCGGATCGAACGCGCGAATCGCGTCGATCAGTCCGACGGAACCGGCGGAAATGAGATCGTCCAACTCGATTTCGTGAGGCAATTTCGTCCGAATGCGCTCCGCGCGACGACGCACCAGCGGCATATAATGCTCGATGAGGCGGTTGCGCGTCTCGATATCGTTCGGATTCGATTTGTAGACCCGCCACGCTTCGCGCCACGCAAGGTCCGCTTCTGTCAATACTGCCGTCGCCTGATCTTCCATGCTCGTTTTCCTAATCGCCAAATACGCGTCTCGCTCTCGCAAGACGCAGCGGGAAAAGGCGCCCGCCAATGCAAACGCCCCGTAATCCATTACGTGAAATAGGTACGAGACGTTACCAATATTTTCAATCCGAGGGAAGACGATTTTCTCTTCTTCTTTCCTCGAAATCTAAAAAATCGGCGCTTTTTATCTAAAGTTTTTTATCGATTCGACCGATAAGTCTTCCCTTTTCGTTCCGTCGCCTCGCGCCGACGTTCGTCGCCGCAGTTAAAACGACCGACCGGGCAATATCCCCGTCTACGTGTCGCCAATATCGAAAAACGATCGCGGTCCAAATCAGAAGAAAGACCGACGCCTCGATAATTCTTCGCGTTCCGCCGTCTGTTAAAACGATTGTAACGACGCGGTGGAAAGGACGCGTTCTGACGAACGTCGCGTTTGCAGGGATTCCGCGCGATCTTAACGTCTGCGCGGTTTTTTTCTTCAAGACGTTTGACTCAAAAAAGCTTCGGCGTCATAATAGACGTCTGGAAGGTTTCGCGCCTTATTCACCCACCCTTATAGGAACCAACTCATGAAAAAAGTCAGACAGTCACGCCGTCTTTTCTCAGGCGTCGCCGCAATCCGGCTCGCTTTCTTCTCCGCGCTCGCGCTCTGCGCCGCCGGTCTTTCCTCCTCCCTCTTCGCGGCGGACTCCGATACGTCCATGCGCGATCTCTACTCCGACACGTGGTACGCCGTCGACGCGCTCGACCGCGCAACCCCGACGAACGCCGAGGTCGGCGACGTCAAGAAAGATCACGAGCGAATCGTCTGCATCATCTACATCACGTGGCACACGCAGAATCTCGCCAATCTCCCGCATCCTTATACGAGCGACGTCACGAAAATCCTCAACGAAGCCCCTGAAGCGCGTCTCGACGCCAAACACCCCGCGTGGCATGGACAGGGCTCGTTCCATTGGGGCGAGCCGGAGACGGGCTACTTCCTCAGCCAGGACGAGTACGTTATCCGAAAGGATATGTCCGAACTTGTCGACGCCGGAATCGACCTCATCATCCTCGACGTGACGAACGCCGTTCACTATTGGGACGAATGGGACGTCCTCTTCTCGACGATGGAAAAGATGCGCGCCGAAGGCAATCAGACGCCCCAATTCTGCTTCTGGTCCTTCAACGGTCCCGCGATTACCGTCGTTCAAAAGCTTTACGAGCGTTATTACAAAGAACCCAAGTTCCAAGACCTCTGGTTCTACTGGGAGGGCAAGCCGCTGATCCTCTACAATCCGACGCCCGACGTCGACGCCAACTCCACAGGAAACGTCTCGCCCAACCCGAACTACGACCCCGACGCGAAAACAAACCCCAATAACCCGCATTATCAGGATCCCGACTACTGCGAAGAGAACTACAAAGACTACACGAAAGAAGTCAAAAACTTCTTCACGTTCCGCAGCATGTGGTGGGGATATTACAAGTGGAACGGAAAGCGTTACGTCGGAACGGAAGACACGTGGTCCTTCGGATATGACCTCGGCAACAAAGACGTCGCCGCGATGGATCCCAAAGACCTTGTTTCGCGTCACAACGGCGTCCTCGAAGAAGCCGCCGTCACGCCCGCTCAGCACCCGTCGAGTCTCATCGGCAAATCTTGGACCCGCGACAAACGCGAGCCGGAACTCGACGAACACGACATGCCCAAACCGACCTACGTCCCATGGCTCGGCAAGACCGTCGAACACCCCGAAGGATACGGTATTTACTATCAGGATCGTTGGGACGAGGCGATCGCCGCCGATCCGCAGATCGTTTACCTCAACGACTGGAACGAATGGACCGCCGGGAAATATCAGACGCCCGGAACCCTCGAATCCCTCAACTTCATGCGTCGCGGCAAGAACGCCCAGTATTTCTTCGTCGATCAGTACAACGCGGAGTTTAACCGTTGCATCCAACCGATGAAGGGCGGCTATACCGACAACTACTACATGCAGACGATTCAGAATGTCCGCCGCTACAAGGGCGTCCGCAAGGCGCCGGAAAACGTCGGGTTCGTCTCTGTCGCCGACGGAACCGCTAAGAACGCGCTCGGCGCGTGGGACGCGATCGACGTCGAATATCGCGACACGATCGGCGACACGGTTCACCGCGACGCCAAGGGCTACGGCGGCGAACATTACGTCGATACGACGGGGCGCAACGACTTTGTAACCTGTAAGGTCGGCGTCGACGCGAAGAATCTCTATTTCCTCGCGGAGACGCGCGAAGACTTGACCCCCTCCTCCGACCCGAACTGGGCGCTCCTCCTCGTCAACGCGGATCAGGATTACAAAACCGGCTGGTTCGGCTACGATTTTCTCATCAACAAGAACGTCGTCGACGGTTCGCAAACGACGCTCTGCCGCTGGGTCGCGGACGAGAACGCGCCTAACGGCGGCGACTGGCAAGAGGTCGCGAAACTCGAATACGCCGTCGAAAAGAATCGACTCGCCGTCGCGGTTCCCCGCGAACTCCTCGGCGCGACCGGCGACGCGGTCAACTTCGACTATAAATGGAGCGACAACCCGACGGAGATGAAGGATCCCATCTCCCTCTGCGTCGCGGGCGACACGGCGCCGAACAGACGCTTCAACTATCGCTTCATCTGGAAGAAGAACTGACCCCGACGCGATTGTCGTCGCGCAACGCGGCGACGATCCCCGCGGCCTAAACATCAAAAGGGAGACGACGACTCGTCTCCCTTTCTTTTTCGCTCGCTTTGGGACCGCTAGTTAGCCCCTTCATTTTCCAATTGTCTGCGCCGATATTCCCAGCCCGAAAGATAATTGCCCAAACGCTCGGCGCTATTGTCGACGATTTGATCTAAAAGATTGAGCAAGTAATAGAACATTAACGGAAACGCCCACGTATAATGGATAAACGCGGGAATACAAAACAAAAGGATAAAGAGCTTTCCGAGAATCGAGGCGTCGGCGAAAGAAAACATAGCGCCGCTGTTTCCCGGTTCTATAGGGAAAAGACAATACAGAAAGCCGAAAATTTCAAGCATGACGACGCCTTCAAGGTGATTTAAGAACCCCCAAAAGTCGTTGTTTTCAATATATTTCCGATGAAAACGAGCGAGACGAACCGAAAAAATCTTCTCGAAGTAAGGCGCCTCGTAGACGTCGCTCTTGAGAACGTATCTCAAAATGCCCAGCAGAAAGAAATGGCACGGAAACAGAAGAAGCAGAGAGAGCTTTAGCCGCGAAGCAGACTCGCCGAGAAGAATGTTATCGTCGGCAAGGAGCCCGAAAAACACATGCAAAAACGACGCGGCGCCGATCGTCAGATACGCGAGCGCCGCGAGCGATAGAATGCAAAAGGCGGGCGTTCCCCTGATCAGAAAGAAAGGCGTCTCGCAAAGCAAACGCTTCAGATCGGCGCTCCTGTTCCTTCTCAAGTTCATAGGACGCTCATTCCTAAAATAACGGCAAGACGCGAATTGAACGTAGTCTCTTATTATAAGCAATGGTCGCTCTCTAAAAGCCTTAACCGCCTATCGTCCATTTTTTACAGAACTCAAAACCTCGAAAAGCCTTGGCGTTTCAAAACGCAACAATTCCTTCAACGTAAAATATTTCTTATATTTGTAAATGAAAAATCTCGTCTTCTTTTTGATTGCGCGAGCCCGTTCCACATCAACGGGATCGACTAAAGAAAAACGGGATTGTAGTTCGAAGTATGTATCCATTAAATGAATCGCCAGTCCCTCGGACGTCTCGCTCAAACCATGGTTTTCATAAAAATACATTCTTTCAATTAACGCTTCAAGATAACAAAGGCTCTTTTCTAACGTAACGCCTAACGCCATAAACCCCTTTGTGTTTTGCCGATAATAATAAAGCCCCCTTGGAACGCCGACTATGATCGAACTCTTATAAAAGATCTTATAAAGAACAAAGTTGTCCTCGTGACACTTATTAAGCGGAAATCTTATATCTGAAAACAGTTCTCTTTTAAATAGCTTATTCCAAGGAACAATATAGATTACCGGAAAATACTTCCACTTCCGGAGAACTTCCCGACCTTGGAATACGCCGCTTCTAAAATCGTACGAGGGAGGCGGGGAAAGCGCTTCGCCGGTTTCGCTAACCATTTCATAACAACACATGGAAAAATCCGCGTTGTTCTCAACTAGGGAACGATAAAGGACGTCAAGAGCTTCTTCATGGAGATAATCGTCGCTGTCGACAAACGTCAGATATTCGCCGGAAGCAAGGTCAAGCCCGGCGTTTCTTGCGGCCGAATATCCTCCGTTCGCTTGATGAACAACCTTAACCCTATCGTCTTGCGCCGCGTATCTGTCGCATATCTCGCCGCAACGGTCGGGAGAACCGTCGTCCACAAGGATTAATTCCAAATCACGATACGTCTGACTCAAAACGCTCTCGATACACTGAACGAGATATTTCTCCGTTTTGAATACGGGCACAATGACGCTAATCATGGGTTACTCGCCGTCATCTCGTTAAAAAAACAACCGTCCCCGCGCGCGTAAGAAGCAATAACAATCCCTATCTGAGGAAACTTAATCCGAAACGCTTTGACGCTCTCAACGGCAAAAGGCTATTGTTAGGCTACTCAAAAACTTCAAGGCGTTACACGCAAAAATCAGTCGCCGCAAAAGCCGACGACGCGGTAAAATATGACGTTTCAGGGTGAAACCGCAGGAAGTATTGTCCGTAATTTGAACAAAATCTCAATTCAAACAACGTCGT
>CAMZHY010000147.1 GCA_947307005.1 uncultured Planctomycetaceae bacterium | reverse complement strand
CGTCGATCGCGCTCTGAGACAGTTTGAACTCTTTCGTTTTACCGCCAAACTGCGCGACGATATCGTTGTAAGAATCGAGAAGCGACAGTCGGAACCCTTCCCCGTCGCGGACGATCTTATACGGAGCTCCTTCGCGATGATAACGCTCGTTCAGATCGCCGAGAATCTCCATCGCTTCCATTTCGGAAAGGTTGCGAATGAGTTCGCAAGCGCGCTTGAGGGAAAGCGGTCGATTCTCGCGGTCGCCGACAAAGAGCATCGCTTCGAGGATGCTTTCAGGACAAACGTTCGCGCGACGTTCGTTTTCAGCGCCGACGCCGGACGCGACCCCGTCAAAATCGTCGTCCGTCGCACGCGGGGCTTCATACCGGGAGCCCGCCTCGTACAAAAAATCGGCGTCGTTCTGTCTGATCTCTGAATCGAGCGATTCGCGGCGTTCAAGTTCAAGATCGCGCTGGATGCGTTCCGCGTCGGAAACGTCCTCGACGGTTGATTCGGCGTCGTCGTCCCCCGATTCGAACATCGAACGCAACCCGTCGGCAAACGCGGCGTCGCGGCTTTCCGACTCGTCAAAGGAGGCGTTCAAGGAAAAACTCTTGGAAAAGAACGCGTCCTCCTCCCCGTCGTCCGTCTCCTCCGGATCGCCCGGCGACGACTCCCCAACGACGTTTTCGTCGTCGTTCTCGCGGGGATACTCCGAGGAGACGTCCGCCAAAGAACGCCCGTCTTCAGCATTGTCCCGTCTTGATTCGTCCTGTTCGTTCATAACCTTTCCTCTCGTCGGACGACGGAATCGAAACGTCGTCGCGGACGCATCATAGAGAATAACCTTTTTCGAGACAAGAGAAAACGAACGACTCTTAAACGCGACCAACCATGCCGACGACAAACGCGGAAAATCAGACGCTTCCCATGAACGCGAGAGAGAATTATAATGGGACTGATTCTTTTCAAAACGCTTAGACCGTGAAAAAGGAGGCGGGGCGCTATCGACGCGTCCTCGCAAAAACCGACCGTCGCCATTTTCACCGAAAGCTTTTAAAAGGACAATTACCGTGGACGAATTCTCGCTTGTTGCGCGCGATATTGTATTAGTAGCGCTTACCCTCGTTTCGTCATGTCTGTGCGTTGTCATAGCTCCCGCGCTCATCGTGTTGATTCTCCTTATTCCGGGAGAAAACAAGGAAGCTATCGCGAGAAAGGCAAGAGAAAGAAACCTCGGCGTTAAACCGACGGACGACGATCCTACCATGAAAGCGCATTCTCAAAACGACGACGGCAGTTGAAGAGCTCGGCTATTTAGCCTAAAGAACGCGGTTGATGATTCTAAAATTTTAAGATAAAAGATATTTTTCAATAAATAAACCATTTTTCGTTACAATCGCTATAATTAGATTAAAATGTTTATTTTTTTCACAAAAATATCATACAGCCTATTGACCGCATTTTCATTTCTTGTTAGAATTCGCACGGATTTGAGTCGCTTAGGCGATTTCCTTTGTCGACTCGGCGCTCTCTTTGTCATCTCGATAAAGAGTCTTGCGCGTTCGTTTTACAGTAATCATGGGAGTGTTTCGTCTCCGTTTTTCTGAGTGAATTTGAAGACTTCTGGTTTCATCGGTTTTCTTCCGTGAAACTTTCGCGTAGCGCGGTTCGTTCTTCCTTCGCTTGGCGAAGTTGGGGCGTTGGAGCGCGCCGTTGGGTTTTGAGGAGCGACTTTTGTCGCGACGCTTTGGGGTCGCAGAGTCCTCTGAATTGTCGACAGAAAAGCGGCTGAGTGACGTCAGCGAGGTGTGTATAGCGCGGATGCGCCGGATTGGGACCAGCCCGTAGAAAGACCTTCTGGATAGGATTTTTACGCTCCGACGCAATCTCTTCTTCTTATGGGAAGTTTTTCTCCGTTTGTCGCCAAGCCGCGACGTTCGTATCGACGGCGATCATGAGCGCGACAAATATAGAGCGACGTTAAACGTCCTAACTGAACAAGCGCGACACGCGTCGATCTCATTGAACAATTCAACATTTAATTATCGTTTTATCTCGACGCGCGATAGTTTTAAAATCGCGTCAAACGACAAAAGGAGAATATTTAACATTATGCCTGATATAAGTCGTAACGGACTTCAACGAGGGACCAAATCGTCGTCCATAAGTTCTTCGCCTCGCCACTTTGCCTCGGACGGTCGCTCTAATCGCTACTCTAGCGCAAACGACAATCGTTATCCGAGCGATTCAAGACAGTTTGATCGCCAAAATGATTTCAGACGAAGCGGCGATTTTGGACGGTCGTCCGCTACGAATTCGCGTTTCGGAGGGAGAGGCGCGAGCCTCGTTTCCGGCTCCGCAACTTCTTATCCTCCGCGTCGTTATAATCCTTTAGCTCCTAAAAAGACTCGCGACAACTCGCGCGCCGTCCAAACGCCCGTCGAACTCGATTCGGACGGCAATTATTCCGTCACAGGCGTCCTCGAAATGCATCCGAACGGATTCGGTTTTCTTCGCGACGCGAAAGACAATTACGTCCGTCATCTTTACGACCCCTTCGTCGCGTGCGGCGTTATTGAACGTCTCGGGTTGCGCGAAGGAGTCTCCGTCGAAGCGAGCGTTCGCCCAGCCCGAAACAACACGGGGCCTCGCGTCTGCGCCGTCTATTCCGTCGACGGAAAATCCCCGGAAGATTACATTGTCACCCCTGAATTTGACAATCTTGTCCCCGTCTCCCCGAGACAAATGTACCGCTTGGAAACCCCTGGAGGACCTCTTTCGACCCGCGTTATGGACATTCTCACGCCGCTGGGCAAAGGTCAGCGCGCCCTGATCGTCGCGCCGCCCCGTTCCGGTAAAACGGTGCTGCTCCAGCAGATCAGCGAAGCGATCATTCGGAATTACGAAAACGCTTACGTCACCGTTCTGCTCATTGACGAACGTCCTGAAGAAGTCACTGATTTCAAACGATTTGTCGACAGTTATCTGAGCTCTTTCAAGCGCGAAAACGGAAAGGCGCGCCCGGCGACGGCGGAAGTCGTCGCCAGCAGTCTCGACTGCGAACTCGAGAGTCATATTCGCCTCGCGCAGTTTGTCATTAAACGATGCAAGCGTCTCGCCGAAATGGGCAAAGACGTTTTCCTGCTGCTCGATTCGATCACGCGTCTCGCTCGAGCCTATAATAAGGAAGGACGATGACGGGCGGCCTCGACATTAAGGCGATGGACGTGCCGAAAAAGATTTTCTCATCGGCGCGCCAGATCGACGACGAGTTGGACGACAAGGGACGAGTCGTTCGTAAAGGCGGATCGCTGACGATCGTCGGAACGGCGCTCGTCGACACCGGCAGCCGCATGGACGAATTGATTTTCCAGGAGTTCAAAGGGACGGGCAACATGGAACTCGTCCTAGATCGTCGTCTCGCCGACAGACGAATCTGGCCCGCGATCGACGTCAACCAGTCGGGAACGCGTCATGAGGAATTTCTCCTGAATCCGGCGGAGGTGCGAGCGGCGACGCTCATCAGGCGAACGCTTTCGCAGGGCGATCCAATCGACGCGATGGAACGGCTTATCGCGACGTTGCCCCGATTCAAAACCAACAACGATTTCTTCATGCAATTCCTCCAGAGATTTTGAGTTAAGATTTTCTGATTTCTGACTTTAGAAACGCTAAAAAACAATAAAGAAGCAGTGTGATCGTCATGAGTAAGAGTGTTAAAAAAGCTGTTGTTCTCGCCGCCGGAAAAGGCACGCGGATGAAATCGGAATTGCCGAAAGTGCTCTTCCCCGTCTGCGGCAAGCCGATGATCGAATATGTTCTAGACGCGCTTGAAGAGGCGGGCGTCGATGAAATCGTCGTCGTCGTCGGTTATCGCAGCGATCTTGTCAAGGAGACGATCAAACCTCGCGCCAACGTCAGATTCGCGGAACAGAAGGAACTCCTCGGAACGGGTCACGCGGTCGCCTCCTGTCGGGAATATCTCGAAGGATTTGACGGTCCGGTCTTCATCATCGCCGGCGACAATCCGATGCTCCAAAGCTCGTCGGTCGTCCGACTTTTTGAGGAATACGAAAAGGACGGGAACGGCGCCTCCTGTATTTTGGGAACCGTCTATAAAGAGAATCCTTTCGGCATGGGGCGAATTCTCCGCGACAAAGAGGGGAATTTTGTCGGAGTCGTCGAAGAAAAAGACGCGACCGACGAGCAGCGTCAAATCAAAGAAATCAATATTAGCTACTACGTTTTCAACACGCAGGATCTGCTCGCCTCTCTTGGCAGTCTCCGCGCCGACAACGCTCAAAAGGAGTATTACATCACCGACGTCCCGAGAATTTTGCTCGACGCGGGCAAGAAGATTCTCGCGCTGCCCGTCTTGAAGGACGTGGAGTCTCTCGGGGTCAACACGCAGGCGGATCTCGCGGCGGTTGAAGCCGCGCTCAATTCGCGCGACTGACCCTTCGACGTTGTTTTTCACGTAAAAATCGCGACTTCCTCTAAAGACGCGTCGCGTCGCAAGCCGATAATTACCCAGAAGTCGGACGCGCGGTCCCGCAATTGCGCGGCGATTTGTTCAAAATCGTCGATTTCATTGCAGGAGCGCGCCCCAAAGAGCCGATAACACCGCTGGGAAATCAAAAGGCGGACGACGCGGTCCAACCGCGACGCTCGTTTTGTAGACGATCAATCGAAACGTTCAAAACTGGTCGGTTTTAGGACAGACGGACGTTTCATATCACGGAGGAGAACGCGATGCGTAAACTTTTACTGTCGCTGTTGCTCGGGGTCATGCTCATTGGCTCCGTCGGGTGCGTGTTGCCGGGCTATTCCGGCGATCCGGCCAAACGCACGCAGCAGCTGTACAACACGTCCGAGGATCTGCGGCAGTCCGAAGAGACTTGGGAACGCGTGTGGATGCTCGATCAGCCGAGTCACATGACGCCCTATCGCACGCACGGCGGGATTACCTGAGAATCCTCCTTCAGCGTCGCGTCGTTTGGACGTTTAGCGCTTAGGCGTTCGTTCCCGCGGGGGCGAACGCCTTTTTGCGTTATAATCGCGAAGTCTCGGCAAAGGGAGCGTTTTCGCGTCTTGACCGTTTTCGACAATGTTGGTATAAAATAACCGGATTAGGGCGGCGCGCAACGGTTTGGACAAAGGCGCGCGCGAGTTTCAGAGATTTGCCTTTTCGGATAACTTCTTCATGGAACAGACTCTAAAAGAACAGGCGGAAGAGTATCTGCATGAAATAGGCGTCAAGTTTCAGAAGATCGACGACCGTCGTTTCAAGATTGGGTACGTGGGTCTCAACCTGAAACTCATCGAGGTTCACGTCCGCTTTTCTGAAGACGACGGCAACGATTTCATCATGACCTCGTACAGCGTCGGCTGTAGTTTTTCCGGCAACCTTTATCACGAGGGACTGGAACTCTGCAACGAGCTCAACAACGAGTTTCGTTGGGTCAAGTTCTATCTGGACGAGGAACAAAACGTCGTCGCGGAATACGACGCGTATGTCGACGACAGTTTCTGCGGACCCGCCGTTTACAACGCCGTCACCAAAATCGTCGCCGTTCTCGACCGGGTCTATCCGCGCTTTATGACGCTGCGCTGGGGTTGACGCGCTCTAAACGGATCGCGCCGTCGTCGCGCGTCTTTCTTAGGGCGCTTTCTTTTTTTCAACGTCAAACAAAACGAGGGGTTGGGGCTTTGTTTCGGCGAATCGACCGAATTAAAGCGCCCGTTCCCCTCGTTAAGCATTAGGAATACGAGTCGCCGCAAACGCGATCAGAACGTCGTCCGTATAATCGGAAGGCGCCCTTCGTAAAAGCGTTCGACGACGGAGCGGCTGCGTTCAGACCAGCAACCCCTTGAGTTCAGAGAACTCGTATCCGAGCGCGTCGGCGACGTTCTTGTTGGTCAGTTTGCCGAGATAGCAATTCACGCCGGAAGCGATCGCAGGATTCTCGCACGCTTTTTCAAGACCGTTGTTTGCGATCTGAAGACCGTATTTCAACGTGGCGTTCGTCAACGCGATCGTGCTCGTTCGCGGAACGGCGCCGGGCATATTGCCGACGCAGTAATGAACGACGCCTTCTTCGATATAAACGGGATCGTCGTGGGTCGTAACGTGGGAAGACTCGCCGCAACCGCCCTGGTCGATCGCGACGTCGACAAAGACGGCGCCGTCCTTCATTTCGGGCAAATACTTCTTTTTAAAGAGTTTGGGAGTCGAACCGCCGGGAATCAAGACGGAGCCGATGACAAGATCGGCGATCTTGACGGCTTTCTCAATGTTGCTGTCGGACGAGTAAAGAGTCTGAACGTGGGCGCCGAACATGTTGTCAAGCTCTTCAAGACGTTTGAGATTGACGTCGAAAATCGTAACGTTCGCGCCCATGCCGGCGGCGATTTTACACGCGTTCATACCGACCGTGCCCCCGCCGAGAATGACGACGTTCGCCTTCGGGGTGCCGGGCACGCCCGCGAGCAGAATGCCTTCCCCTCCGAAACGTTTCTCGAGATACTTGGCGCCTTCCGGGATCGAAAGGCGGCCGGCGATCTGGCTCATCGGAGCAAGGCACGGAAGGGATCGATCCGACTCTTGAATCGTCTCGTAAGCGACCGCCTTAACTTTGCCGGCGAGCAGCGCGTCGGTCTGCGCTTTATCGGCGGCGAGGTGCAAATACGTGAAGAGAATCAATCCTTCGCGAAACAAGGGATACTCTTCTTCAAGCGGCTCTTTGACCTTCGCCATCATATCGACCAGCGCCCACACGTCGGCGGCGTTGTCGATAAGAGAAGCTCCGGCGTCAACGTATTCGTTGTCGGAAAATCCCGACCCGACGCCGGCGCCCATTTCCATGTAGACGTGATGTCCGGCGGCGACGTAAGCGCGGACGTTGTCCGGCGTGATTCCAACGCGAAACTCGTTGTTCTTAATTTCTTTAACGCAACCAATTTTCATAATCGTCGACCTGCTTTACTGCGAGATTTAGGAGGATGGAATTAACTGAAAATCTCCTTTGACCGAACTGACGTTTCAACCTCCAAACGGATAGAAACGCGCGCGGCGTCAACGATTTTAAACAGCAAGACCGCCGTGTCAATTTTTTATTCGCATTGAGATAAAATTTTAGCGCCAGAAATCAGATCAACCCCGTCGTAATACAGAGAATCGACAAGTTTTCTGAGGTTAGCGCCCAGTTGCTGCGTCGCGGTCTCGATTCCTTTTCCGATTTCGTCTAGCTTGTTCGCCGTTTCATCGGCGGCTTTCCTTAGGGCTTCTAAATCCGCCGCCGCCCGTTTCGCCGCTTCCGCCGCTTCCTTTTCTAACGCTTTCGCCGCCTTGTCAGTCTGTCCGATCAGTTCGCCGGTCGCATTGTACACGTTTCCCAGTTCGTCCGCGTACATTCCAAGGGCTAATTGGGTTTTGCTTAATCCCTCGGCGTAACCGTCTTGGAATGTGCGGACCCGCCCTAGTTCGTCGACGTATTGCCCTAATCTTATCTGCGACGTCGTTAACCCTTCGACCGTTTGTCCTAAGGCGTTAGTTAACAACCCCTGTTCGTTATAAACAAGGCCTAGGCGTTTTGGGTCTTTGTAAGACCCGCGTTCAGTTGATCGACCGATTTTAGAAATTTAACGTCGATGTCTGTCGTGTCGACCGTGATTTTTACGCCTGTTTTCGTCGTCGCCATTCTTTAGTCCTTTAATATCTCGGTTTATGCTCTTTATCCCAAACGTAATACCAAAACAAAAAGCCGATAACGCCCGTGCAAATACCGACGCTTTTATCCCAAAGGCTTAAAAGACCGGTCGCAATAACGGCAATCGCCATTAACGCGCACCCTACATTATGCATTGTCTGCGTTTTTGCTGTTCTTTTGTCCTTTGTCCGTCGACCTTTAAATTCAAGCATCGCGTTTCCGACCGCTTTTCTGCTTGAATCTTCCATTTTTAAAATTAGGTCGTGGTCGATGAAATCTTGAATCGGGTTTTTCTGTTCTGACGGCGTTTCCAGCGTCGACGTCATTGCTGCAAAGTCCGACGCCGTAACTTGTCGCCCGTTGGCTTCGATTATCTGTTCCGGAGCTATCGCCCCTTCTAAATAATCTCGCTGAAATTCTTTTAATTCAGACGCGATAATTTTAGAACCGTCTTTTTTCGTATACTTGATTTCCATCGCTCGACCC
>CAMZHY010000146.1 GCA_947307005.1 uncultured Planctomycetaceae bacterium | reverse complement strand
GTAAGACTCCTTAACTTAGTTCGTGTCATCTTTTTCGCAGTCTTGAGGTTCGACGATGTTTTCACCGTTATCGGCGCGTCGTTTACCCCGGCGGCTACCTTTTTCGCCGCTGATCGCGGTTGGTTCTTCTGATAGCCTTTGCGGAGGCGCGCCGTATCGACGCGAGCGTTGACGCCGGAGGTTGGAGAAACGCCGCTCTGAGGCGCGGATATAAACTCCGCATATAGCGCGTTTAGACGTTGCTTTTGTCGTCGTGTTCGGATCGGGGGTGGTTCTTTTGGTGGATTTCGCGGAGGCGGGGAATGTCGACGTGGGTGTAGATTTGCGTCGTCGCGATGCTTTCGTGTCCGAGCATTTCTTGAACTTGTCGAAGGTCGGCCCCGTTCTGAAGCATGTGGGTCGCGAAACTGTGTCGGATCGAGTGAGGGCTGATATCCGCCGGCGCGCCGATTCGGATCGCGTATTTCTTAACCAACTCCCAGAGCGCTTCCCGACGCAGTTTGCGCCCGCGCCTTGAAACGAAAGCGTAGGGCGAATCGAGATTGATCTCTTTCTGGACCCGTTCAAAAGACTCCCCGACGACGCCGCGATTTCTTCTCGCGCGTTTTTCAAGCCGCGCTTTGTACGCGGCGTTCTTCGCAAAGATCAGCGGACGCGACGTCTCAAGCCAGCGCCTATAAGCGTCGACGGCATACTCGCCGAGGTTCAGAATCTGCTCCTTCGACCCCTTTCCGACGCGTCGACAGCACGCGCGGTCAAGATAAACGTCGTCCATCCGGAGATTAACGACCTCCGAGGCGCGCATTCCCGTCGCGTAGCAGAATTCCAGAATCGCCCGGTCGCGAATCCACATTTCGTCGACGTCGGGACGCGGCTCGACGAGCAGTCGGTCGATCTGAGCCGGCGTCAGAACCTTCGGCAGCCGTTCCCATAATCTCGGACTGACAAGCAGATCCGCGACGTTTTGACTGAGGACGCCCTCGCCGACAAGGAACCGAAAGAAAACGCGGAGCGACGTGAGATTCCTCGCGACCGACGCGGGGGAAAGCCCGTCGTCGCGGAGACGCCCGGGGAAGTCCGCGAGCTCTTGAATCGTGAGCTCCGGAATGTTGCGCGGTCCGAGCCATCGGTAGAAACGAATGAGGTCGGCGCGATACGCGAAACAGGTGTTGCGCGCAAGTTGACGCTCTCGCGCGATATACTGGAGAAAATTGCCGAGCCAGTCCCTTTGCGAGGTCGCAAGGGTCGCGGAATGAGGCGTTAGCGTTCGACGTGGAGGCACGGCGATCGTCCTTTTCAGAGCGTTGGAAGATCGGACGACGCGGCGCCGTCGCGTCGCCCTCGTTTAATGGTCAGGATTTTTTTTCTTCTTTCGCGAACTCGAAGTCGTAGGAAGGCTGCTCGCCCTTGCCCTCGACGCGAATCGCCGTCTTTCCGAGTTCGACGTACGCGTAGGCGGTCGTCTCCGTTTCGACGAGTCCGCGGAACGTCACGTGAACGACGTTGTTGCGCTCTCCGTACGAACCCTCGTGCAAATGTCCCGCCAGATAGGCTTTGACGCAAGGATGACGGTCTAAAACGTCGAGAATCTCGCGCCCGTTCCATGTCGAGACGCCAAGGTCCGAATAGTAAATCCCCACGTTGACAAGCGACGCGAGACGCGTTCGGGCGCTGTGGAGACTCTTCGAGTTCGCATAGAGCGGAAAATGAGAGCAGACGAGGACGTTCTGACCCTCGTTCTCCGCCGCTTTGAGTTTCTCCTCGAGCCATTCGAGCTGCGTCGCGGAGACGGAGCCGTTGTAGTCGTGAGGATCCGAACCGTCGGCGAGTTTTCTTTTCGAACGTTCCTCTTTCGCCGCTTGTCGCTCCTTGTCGCTCTCCGCCGCGTAGAGACTGATCTCGTTGCCGTTGAGAACGACGACGCGCCATTTGTTCGATTCGTCGTCGGCGTCGACGAGGGAGAAGTCGTAATAACCGGGCTTCTTGAGATGGAAAACGCCGTAGACTTCCGCCTTGTTATCGCGCGGCACGGACAAATCGTGGTTTCCCAACACGTGGCGCCACTTGCGCTTGCCTCGCTCCTCGGAAACGCGCAAAAGCTCTTGGATCGCGAGCGCGCTCTCCCAATCGTGGTCGTACGCGTCGCCGAAGTTCATTGCGAACGCGACGTCCTTCCGCTCTGCAAACTCGCCGACCGCCGCGAGCAGTTTTTCATACGAAGCCCGATAATGACGACCAATCTTATCGTCCGCGTCGGCGTATTGGACGTCGGCGATAGCGGCAAATCGAATCATGAGTTTTTCCTTGCAAAACGAGGGGAGAGGGAAAAAGATTTCGCGACGCCGACCGAGGGAAGATTTCGAGACGTCGCTTGCGTTCTTTCTATTATAGCGGAAAAGCCTGCGAGAAAATCACGCAGGCTTTTTCGGTTATGTTGGCGCGTTGGCGTTGGCGTTGGCGTTCGCGGATCGAACGTTAAATGGGGTCGCCGCCGACGGATTCGGTCTTCGGCGCCTGAACGTCGACTTTTTCATTCGACGCGGGCTCCTGGGAACTTCGGTAAACTGCGATTTCGTCGACGCCGTCGCCGTCGAAGTCTCCGACAACCGGAATGTCGCCGTCCTGGTATCGATAAGAATCGTCGAGCGAATCTTGTCTAACGTCGCTGCGGTTGCCGTGAATATCGAGCGTCCATTCTCCCTCTTTGAAGTATCCGAGCGTGTCGATTCCGTCGCCGTCCCAGTCTCCAACGACCGGAATCGCGCCGTCGCCGCCGAAGCCTCTAATGGTCCTGTCGCCGGAATCGATACGACCGTTGCCGTTCATATCGAGAGTCCACACGCCGTTGTTATAGAACCCGATCTGAGAATGACCGTCGCCGTTCCAGTCTCCCGAGATTGCGACGTCGCCTTGACCGCCGAAACGGAAGATGTGGTCGACAAGGTCCTCGCGGGCGTCGTACAAACTCGCGGACGAGGTTGAACCGGCGCTATCTCTTCTAAGGCTTGAAGGATCAAAGACGGAGCGCACGTTGGCGTCCGGCGATTCGAAGAGTTCCTTGGAAGGCGGCAGGTTCTTGCCGCGCGTGAGTGTGGAGACGTGTTCGGTTCTCGCGCCGCGTTTGGTCGCGGCCGCGTTGACGTATTGGCCGATCGTCGACGTAACGGACGTCGTCGTCTCTTCGGTCGAATACCCTTCGCCTTCGTTCCAGTCGCCGGGGAGTCCCAGTTCCGAGTTGACGACCTGCTGTTCGTCGTTCGTGTGAGCGCCGAAGATCGCGATATCGGTCTTGCCATCGCCGTCCCAGTCTCCCGTGACCGCTTGGTCTCGCGAATCGCCAAGTTTTGCGCGCAGACTGAATCTGCCTTTGTATTCCGGATTGACGAACCAATCGCCTTCGACGAGGTACCAGTCGCCTTTAACAAAGACTCCGACGTCGTCGTTTCCGTCGCCGTCCCAGTCGCCGACAATCGGTTGGGCGTCGAGGAGTCCAAATCGTTTCTTTTGGCCCTTAAAGAACCACACGCCGTCTCGCGCCGTGAAGTCGTCGACCGCGTCGTTCCTCGAGCCGCTCGTCGCCGTCGCGTTGACGTACTCGTAACCGTTTACGTCGTCGGATCTCATTGCAACGTAACCGCCGTCGGCGAAGTCCTGAGCGCGGTTAATCGCCGAACCCAGATCGTTGAACTTGTATCGCGGAGAACCGCCGTTGACGACGCTGAGTTTCCACGTGTAATTTTCCGTAAAACCGCCTCCGCCGCCGTAGAGCGTCGTCATGCTGCCGGGGATCGTCGGCTGGTACCAGATGTACGGGAACGAAGTCGGCGCCGCGCCCCAAAGGTTGTTCGGAACCGTAACGGGAGGCGTTTGGGGCGGAACGTCGGGAATGTCGGGCTTGAGACGTTCGCCAAAATTGTATTCAAGCCCAAAATTGCCGGGCGCGACGGGAATCGACGAGATAACGTCGTTCCCCGCGATTCCGCCGAGCGTTCCCGCCGTGTCCTTGCCGTCTTTATAGTTGGCTGGCTGCGTTTCGACGACGCGATATACGCGCGACGGTTGAAGATTGTCGAAGACGTAATACCCCGCTTCGTTTGTCGCAAGGACGCGCCCCGTATCTTCGTACCGCCCCGTTTCCTCGTTGAGAATCTGAAGCGTGACAATTGTTTGCGGAATGCCCGCCTCGCCGAGTTCCGGCTCTCTGAGTCCGTTGTCGTTGCGATCGACGTAAACGTAGCCGGAAATTGCGCCCGGTCGAAGCTCGCCGAAGTCGTAGTGAACGCCGACTCCCCTATGAGGCAGATCAATATCGACGATCTCGTCGTTCTCGCCGAGCGCGCCGACCGGCGCCCCGAAAATCATTCCGACGGCGTCTTTACCGTCGTAGTAGTCCGTCGGTTGCGTTTCGCGAAGAACGTACGTTCTATTGCCTTCGAGCGACTCGAACTCGTAGTAACCTTCGGAGTCGGTCAGTCTCGAATCGACGAATCTTGCGATTCCGTCGTCGTCGACGACGAAGAGCTGGATGAGCGTCTTCCCAATGCCCGCTTCCCCTTCGTCCTTCACGCCGTTGTCGTTGTCGTCCTCATAGACGTAGCCGCTTAGCGACCCAATCGGGAGGAGCTCGCCAAAGTTGTATTCGACGCCTCGATCGTCCCATTTGACGGGAACGTCGGAGATATTGTCGTCGGTAACGACGCCGCCGAGGCTGCCCGCCGTGTCTTTACCGTCGATCCACCCCTCGGGCTGGATTTCTTTGACGGCGTACGTTTGTTCGATGTCGAGCGAATCAAACTTGTAGAAGCCGTTTGCATCGGTCTTCGTTTCGTTAATCTTGACGTATTCGCCGTCGACGAGCTGATACAGCTCGACCGTGACGTTTTCAATCGGCGGATCGTCGATCTCACGGACGCCGTTGTCGTCGACGTCGTGATAAACGTAGCCGGAGATTGAGCCGAGTTTAAGCTCTCCAAAGTTGTAGTCGACGCCATGGTCGTCCCACTGAACCGGAATCGCGGCGATTTCGTCGTTCGTTACGACGCCGCCGAGGCTGCCCGCCGCGTCTTTACCGTCGTCGTAATTCTCCGGCTGCTTCTCGCGAACCGCGTATTCTTTGTTGATATCGAGGTCGCCGAAATAGTAGGAGCCGTCTTCAGCCGTCCGCGTCTCGCGAATCTTCCGGTATTCGACTCCGTTCCATTCGTATAGTTCGACGGTCACGCTTCCGATTCCCGCTTCGCCGACGTCGATCAGCCCGTTGTCGTTGCGGTCCTCGTAGACGTTGCCCGCAATCGACCCGAGCTTGAGTTCGCCGAAGTTGTACTCGTAGCCATGGTCGTCCCAACCGACTTCAATCTTAGAGAAGTAATCGTTCGCCGCGACGCCGCCGAGGCTGCCCAGAGTGTCTTTGCCGTCGTCGTATTCGTCAGGCTGGATTTCGCGCACGGCGTACTCGTTCTCGATCGGAAGATCGTCGAAGAAGTAGGAGCCGTCCGCCTCCGTCTTGGTCTCGTCGATCTTGACGTACCTCGAGCCGTCCCACTGATAGAGCTCGACGGTCACGTTCGCGATTCCCTTTTCGCCGGCGTCGATCAGACCGTTGTCGTTGCGGTCTTCATAGACGTTGCCCGCGATCGATCCGAGCTTAAGTTCGCCGAAGTTGTAGTCGACGCCATGTTCGCCGTATCCGACGAAGACTTCTGTAAAAACGTCGTTTGCCGTGACGCCGCCGAGGGAGCCGACGTAATCTTTTCCGTCCGTATAGTCCGGCGAATTAAAGACTTCGCGGATCTCGTAGGTTCTTCCCGGAAGCATGCGGTATGTTCCCGCGTCGTTCCAAGAACCGTCGAACGTGAACTTGTAATGACCGTCGGGCGAGACGACCTGCGAATCCATGAACGTTTTGGTTTCCACGCCCGTCGCGCCGTCGCGTTCGATCCGATAGAGTTCGACGACCGCCGGATATTCGATTCCGTTCCAACTTTCGCCGAATTCCTTATTATTGCGATCGTTGAGGTCTTCGAAGACGTATCCTTCAACGGAGGCTTTGAGAACTTTCGCGAAGTTGTTCTGAGTCGCGGCGTCGCCCCCTTGCATACCGTCGACGTCGATTTCGACGGGAGAAATTTTCTCGCCGTACTCGCCGCCTTTGGCGCAGAAGTCGAAATACTGCCAGCCTTCCGGGGAAACAAGATTCGACTCGGAGAAGATCTGATAAGCGCCGGGGAGGAGGTTTTCGTCGTTAAACTCGTAGTAGCCGTTGACGTCGGTGACGGTCGTTCGCTCTGAGCCGTCGGCGCCGACGAGCGTCACATGGACGTTCGAGAGCGGATCGTCTTCGCCGACGTCGTAATTGCAGTCGACGTCATAGTCGGCGTAGACGTAGCCCGATATCGTAATCGGCTTCGGACTCAGAGGAAAGTCCGAATAAACGCCCGCTTGGTCGATTCCCTCGTTGGCGTCGTCGACGTCGTAAGGGAGAGTCGACCGATCGAAAGCGCTGGAAAGCGCCGCCGAACGATGGTATTCGCCGTCGTAATCGTCGACGAAGAGGCCCGTCCACGTTTCCGTAACGTAGTGATCCGACGAGAAGATTGCCGAAACGGTCGAGCCGGCGATTCCATTGGTTTGCGAACCGCCCATTTCGCCGCCTTCGACGAGCGCGTTGTCGGTTCCGCTCGAGGAATTTGGCTGGAATTCGTCAAGGTCGATTTCAAAGACGAAACGGTCGCCCGCGTGGAAGTTCGTGAACGAGATCGAAAGAACCATCCCGCCGTCTTCAACCTGATAGCGATAGCCGATATCTTCCGTTTGGTCGACGACCCGGAACGGCGTCGAGGTATAGGATCCAAGTCCTCCCTGCGCCGTATCGAAGAACGGTTCGCCTTCGCCGAGGACTCCGTCGCCGTTTTTATCGAGATTAATCACGATAGAGTCGAGCGTCGTGTTTCCGGAATCCAATTCGCCGCCGACCCACGCCACGTAGAACCGGTCGCCTTGCTCTTCAATGAGTTGTTCCGTATAGACGACTCCAACGGAAACGGGATCCGCCGCGAGGTATTCGCGTTTCTCAAGAGGTTCAAAACGACAACGGCGATTGAACGCGTTCGAGACGTCTCCCGCGCGTTTTCGCTGTTTCCTCGACCTGGAAGACGAAACGTGAGCGACCGCTTTTTTCCTCATGAACAGCGACATACTTCAGCCTTTCGCGAGCTTAACTCTATATATGCGCGACGTCCCGCCGTAAACGGGTCGACGCCGGAACTCGGCCTTCTTGGCTCGTTCCAACTTTTTTTGCATCGACGCATTGCGATTTGTCGGCGTCTGTCGGAGACGATTGGAACGTCGCGCAACATCGCGAACGAATCTATCCCACGCCGCAGACGCGTCGATCGTTTCAGGGATGCGACGAGCTAAAACGCCGTATTCCGAAACGAAAGCGTGTGAATGGAGGTCGTAAAATGAGAACTCCCCAAGCCTCGTATCGACCAAATCCCTTTGACGCGCCACTAAAAATCGTTAATTTCGTCGACTTGGAAAGTTTTTCCGAAAATTAGGGCAACCGCCAGCGGATGACGAGCGTGTCAAAACCGCCGGATAGGAGCGAGCGAGGCGCCGTAGCGTCATTCTCGTTTTCAACGTAGACGAGCGCGGCGACCGTGCCCGAATGCGCCGTTCTGCCGTCCTTGGCTTCGTTTCTGCCAAGACCCTTGCCGATCTCCTTCATCTTTCCCGTCTCGACGTTCCAGAGGATGACGTCGTTGGCGCTGTCTCCCGTCGCGAGAGTATTGTCGTCCGTAAACGTCATGGAGAAAATTTTACGGACCGCGCTCCTCGCGTCGTCCTTTTCGGGACTCGAAAGACTGATTCCGATAGACTTATTGGTCGCGAGATCCCAGACCTGAATCTGATTGGCGTCTCCCGCGACGGCGAGACGCTGACCGTTGGGCGAGAAGGCGACGGCGCGAACGCGGCGCGGAACGCTTCCGCCTTTGTCCGTCAGGCGAAAGACTCTCGGCGGGTCGCCGCTCACAACGTCCCAGACCCACGCGGCGTTCCGTCCGCCGACCGCAAGGAACGTCGACGTGCAACGTCCCGTCGCGGGATCTCGGTCCGAGTGGAAATCGAGCGTCGTGCACGATTGGCTCGGAGCGGTCCATCTCGTGATTTCACGGAAATCCGAACCGTCAAACTTGGCTTTGTCTCCCTCGTATCCGAAGAAGCGAACCGATTC
>CAMZHY010000145.1 GCA_947307005.1 uncultured Planctomycetaceae bacterium | reverse complement strand
GACGCCTTTTGTCGCGCCGCCGCCCAAGGCGAGCGTCTTAATTTCGGAGACATTGCCGCGGATCACGGCGAACTTTATTTCTTTGAGAAGCGACGTCGCCGTTTCGGTTCGGAGTTTAGAAGCGCCCGCTCCCACTGGGTCTAACACGACCGGACGATTCAGCTCGTTGGCTCGCTTGCCTGCGATCAGCATGGATTCGATCGTGCGGCTGTTCAGCGTGCCGATATTGATAACCAACCCGGCGCAGATCGAGGTAATCTCCGCAACTTCTTCCTTTTCGTCGGACATAATCGGGGACGCGCCGCAGGCAAGCGTAATATTGGCGCAGTCGTTGACCGTCACATAGTTGGTGATGTTATGAATCAGAGGGCGTTTTTTCCTGACGTTTTCAAAGATATCTTTGAACATATTTCTTCCTCCTTAGCGTTTGAGCGATTCCAGCGTTGGATTCTTATAAAATATAAATCAACGCTTCGGAAATGATAGCGCCGTCGACGACAACCTCCGCAAAGGCTCCTGATATTTGACCGCGAAGTTAAACCCGCGCGTCGACTGTTTCTTTTACGTTGACGCCGGGACCAAAGTCTTTAGAATTATGTTGACGCGCGATGGGGAAACGAGTTCCGCAACGTCGAAGAGGTTGAATCGCGAGTCCGCTGCTTGGCGAAGGCGAAAGCGAAAACCGCGTCCTGTTCTTGAATACGAACGATTTTAAATTACAACGGCGGAAGGTCTAAAGAGTGATCAGCGTTATTGTTCCCGTCTATGATGTTGAGAATTATCTCCGCCGCTGCGTCGACAGCGTTCTTGCCCAAACTTATCAAAATTTCGAACTGATCCTCGTCGACGACGGCTCCCCGGATTGTTGCGGTCAGATATGCGACGATTACGCGGCGCTCGACGGTCGAATTAAAGTCGTCCATCAGAAGAACGGCGGACTTTCCGCCGCGAGAAACGCGGGGCTTGACGTTGCTCAGGGGGAGTGCGTCGCGTTTGTCGACAGCGACGATTACTGTCATCCTGAAATGTTGAAAGTTCTATACGATAAAATCGTTCAGTATAACGCGGACGTCGTCGTTTCAGGGTTTAAAAGGGTCGACCAGTTCGGAAAAGAAATTGATAACGAGTCCTATTTGCCCGAGGTTGAAGAATTAATTGACGGAACGGACGCTCTAAAAAGATTGATAATGAAAGACTACGTTCGCGCGGTTGTCTGGAATAAAATCTATAAAAGAACGCTATTTGAGTCTCTCCGTTTTCCAGTGGGAAAACTCTACGAAGACGATTTCATAGCGCCTCGTCTTTTATACCAATGCGATCGAGTTGTTCTCATCCCGCAATATCTGTATTTTTACGTCGCCAATCCAACCTCTATAACGAGTCTCCCTAGAACCGTTCGACATTTTGATCTCGTCGAATCGAGATTCCTGAGAATAAGTTTCCTTCAAGAAATTGGATTTCCAAAAGAATACGTAGAGCGCGCGGAACAATTGACGATATTTCTATATTGGCAGTATCTTAACCTTATTGGAATTAGTCGTATCGGAAGCTTCTCGAAGGAAGAAAAAAGACGTTTTAACGACGTTAAAAAGATGGTTCGAGTTTGCTACGGGAACCAAGGGGCGAAAATAAAACGCGCCGAGCGTTTAGCGTTTGAATTTCCAATCCTTTTTGATATGTTGCGAAACCTAAAAAGTCGCGCGCGATCTTTCCTGCGCCGGTGACGGTACGTTTGTCGGAGCCCTTTTAAAAGAGGACGTTTTCGCGCCCCTTTTGGTCTAGCGACAGACCCCGCGACTTCGTATAATAGAAAGCGTCGTTCCGTCGCGTTGCGTCGGCGTTTTGTTCCTCCCGACCTTTCCTTCGCCCCATGATCCCGATTTCCTTCAATCCGCTCGGCGGAAGCTGGACGCTCGTCGCGGTTCTACTCGCCGCGATTACGGGCGTTATTTTGGCGTTTCCTCCGCGATTTCGCGGGACGTCGGACTTTCGGAAGCGCGCGGCGACGGGCGTTCGACTGCTGGCGATTCCTCTCTTTGCGATTCTCTTGACGCGTCCTTCCTGGATCGCCGTCGTCGTCGAGGAGTTGCCCGCGACCGTCGAGATTCTTTGCGACCTCTCCGAAAGCATGACGGTCGAAGACGAAGGGGGCAAAAGCCGCTACGACGCGATGCGCGAAGCGTTCGACGGCGCCCGCGATTCCCTCAAAGCGCTCTTCGAACGTTGCGACGTTCACGTCGTCGGGTTCGGCGAGACGATCGAAGAACTCTCCGTCGAAGACGGAATCGTCGCGTTTCCCGAGGCTCCGTCGGGACGCGAGACGCGCCTTGGCGACGCGCTCGCCGAGGTGTTGCGAACGACTGCGGGCAAGCGGCTGCTGAGCGTCGCGCTCCTTTCCGACGGGGCTCAGAGGACGCGCGACGAAGACGCGGAGTCGCCGCAGGAGGTCGCGCTGCGCTATCGAGACGCGGAGCGTCCGATAACGGTCGCGCCCTTCGGGTCGAAGGACGGCGCGTCGGCGGTCCGCGACGTCGCGATCGACGATCTTCGCGCGAACGAACGCGTTTTCGTCGGCAACGAACTGGTCGTTTCGGGGCGTCTTCGCGCGCTGGGGTTTGCGAATCAAGAGCTTCCGGTTCAACTTGAACTCGAAACGGAACCGGGCAAAACGACGGTCGTCGGGACGACGACGCTCGTTCCGAAATCGAACGACGCGACGGTTCCTTGGCAGTTTACGTGCAAGCCGACGGAGGAGGGCGAATGGAAACTGCGCGTCTCGACCCCGATTCAGCCGCGCGAACTGCTTGAGACGAACAACGAACTGAGCGCGTTCGTCAAAGCGATCGACGGCGGCGTTAAAGCGCTCTATATCGAGGGGACGCGGCGTTACGAGCAGAATTTCATTCGCGCCGCGCTCGATTCTTCCTCCGACGTTTCCGTCCGATACTGGCGTCCGCCCGTCTCGTCGCTCGTTTCGAAATTTCCCGACAAAACGGAGGCGGAGCTTGTCTCGACGCTCGCGTCGTCCCGAAAGTCGCTCGTCGATCAGTTTTTCGCGCCCGACAAGTACGCGACGTACATTCTCGGCGACGTCGACTCCGCCGCGTTCCAGAAAGAAGAGCTCGAGGCGCTCGTCAAGCGCGTCGAGGAGGGCGCCGGGCTGGTGATTCTCGCGGGCGAGCGTTCGCTGGGACTCGGGGGCTACGGCGCGACGCCGATCGCGGAGGCGTCGCCGATCGATTTGCGCGGCGTCTCAAGAGTTCCGCTCGACGTCGATCTGACGGCGTTTGAAACGGGAGAATCCCGAAGCGCGCGGACGCGGCTTGTCGGCGAATTTCGCGCGGAGCCCGCCGCGGACGCGCTCGGGTCGCGCGACGCGTTTGCGATCGGTTTGAGCGTCGATCAGAAGAAGAACCTCGAGCTTTGGCGTTCGATCCCGCCTCTTTCCGACGTTTACCGTCTCGGGCGCGTGAAGCGAAACGCGACGACGCTCCTTGTCGCGCGCCCCGTCGACGGCGGCGCCGACGCGCCGGGCTACCCGCTGCTGACGACGCAGCGTTACGGATTGGGGCGCGTCGCGGTCGTGGCGACCGATTCGACGTGGCGGTGGCGCATGAGAGGGAAAGAGTCGGAGCATGAGAAATTCTGGCGTCAGCTGATACTTTGGTCCGCGAGATCGGACGAGCTGCTCGAGGGCGAGCTTGCGATCGAGACCGATTCGGCGCGCCTTGTTCCCGGCGAGAACGTTGATTTCAGCGTCGTCTACCGTCCGAAGGAGGGCGAAAACGTCGATCAGGTTCGCGCCGAGGCGGCGATTGTCGCGCCCGACGGTTCGCGCTTGCCCGTCGAGCTGACTCTTGACCAAGGGGTCTGGCGCGGCGTCGGCGCGGGCTGCGACGCGTTTGGGGACTATCAGATCGAAGCGTCTCTTATTTCGGAATCGGGCGAAACGCTCCAGACGGCGCGGTCGCGGTTCTTGGTCTATGAGAAGAACCTCGAACTCGAACGTCCCGGCGCGTCTCTCGACGACCTCGAACGTCTCGCCGTCGCGACGCAGGGGCGGACGATCGCGCCCAACGAGTTCAAAGACTATCTCGACGAGCTGCGGCAAGAAAGCGGTTCGATTATCGATACGCGGGAAGAGAAATTCTCCTTCTACGACTCCCTGACCGTCTTCCTCGCGTTCGCCGCGCTCATGGTCGCCGACTGGCTCCTCCGCCGCCGCTGGGGAATGGTTTGAGCTCTTTTCCGAAATTTGACGGTCGACGGGAATAATAACGCTTAATAGCGCGTCTAAGAGATTGAAAAACAAGGGGGTATTTGAAAACGACGTTTATGAAATTGTAGATTTGAACTATCTCAAGCGGGCGCGGGACGCGCTTTGTTCCGACCTTGTATTTCTTGAACAGGACAAACGCGGCGACTGAACGCGCTGTTCGGGGGTGAAAAACAATCGCCAATTTACGCCGGCGAAATCTCGAAGGAGACGATTTTGCAAATTGAGAAATTTGACGTTCCTTTCTTGCGGAGACGTCTTTCTTTCTTGTCAATATTCAACTAAAACCGGTTGATGTAATTGGTTATAAGCGCTATAATCCGCGTGGGCGTTTGTCCGACCTTTCTTTGTTTGTTCTCCGGGGTTACGGTTGAAATATGTCGCGGATAAACAAGGGGAGGGGCCTTTTGATATCAACCGCTTTAATTTAGATTTACACTTGAAGAGATGACGTCTCGAAACGAACGAAATTTCCGCGCGGAGCGAGTTCGAACCCGCGCGTTGCGCCTTGAAAGTCTTGAATCCCGCGAGCTTCTGAGCGTCGCGCCCGGGGGCGAGCTGTTCGCGCCCGACGCGCTCGCCGTTTACAAATCGAGCGTCGCGGCGCCCGTCGACTCCGTTCCCGAAATTCCCGAAATCGCGCTTGTCGCCGCGCCGATTCTTGGCGCGACGAACAGCCCTACGCCGCTCGAAAAGCCGACTCTGACCGTCGAGGGCAAGACGGGGCTGACGATCGCCGTTTCATGGAACGCCGTTCCGAACGCCGAGCGATACAGTCTCTCCTATAAGCCCTCGAACTCGACGACTTGGACGAACAAGAACGTCGGGACGGACGCGAGCTACACCGTTAGCGGGCTTGCGCTGGATACGAGCTACGATATCCGCGTGAAGGCGATTGGGGACGGCGTGAATTACAAGAGCGTCTATTCGTCGATTATCAGCGCGACGACAAACGCGACGCCCGACCCGTCCGAAACTCCCATGCCGCTAGCGACTCCGACTCTTTCCGTCGCGGGCAGAACGGGGACGACGATCACGGTCAACTGGGGCGAAGTTGACAACGCCGTGCGATACAGCGTCGGTTATAAGCTCGCGAGCGAGACGACTTGGACGAACAAGAACGTCGGTACGGATCTGAGCTATACGATAACCGGGCTCGAAAAGAACACGGACTACGACGTTCGCGTCAAGGCGATTGGGGACGGCGAGACCTTCAAGAGCGTCTACTCCCCGGTCGTCCACACGGCGACGAACGACGCCCTTACTCCGCTTGCGACTCCGACGCCGACCGTTACCGCCGCGACGGGCTCGACGCTGACGGTTTCTTGGAACGCGGTCGCGAACGTCGAGCGATACAGCTTTTCTTATAAGCCCGCGAGCGCGACGGATTGGACGAACGTGAACGTCGGGACGAATCGGAGCTACAAGATAACCGGGCTCGACGCGAATACCGAGTACGACGTTCGCGTCAAAGCAATCGCCGACGGGGTAACCTACAAGAGCGTCTATTCCGCGATCATCCGCGCGCAGACGGACGCGACGCCCGATCAGCCCGTCGGACCGGTCCCGCTCGCGACGCCGGTTTTGACCGTCGCCGCCGTCGGCTCGGATTCCCTGACGATTAGCTGGGACGCGATCGCGAACGCCGAGCGATACAGCTTCTCCTATAAGCTTGCGAGCGAGACGACTTGGACGAACAAGAACGTCGGGACGGATACGAGCTACACGATAACCGGACTCGCCGCGACGACGGACTACGACGTCCGTCTCAAAGCGATCGGGGACGGCATAGGCTACAAGAGCGTCTATTCCCCGATCGTCCGCGCTCAGACGACCGCGGCGCCTATCCAACTGGAAACGCCGACGGCGACCGTCGAGGTCGCGTCAACCTCGCTGACGGTGAGTTGGGACGCGGTCGCGAACGCCGAGCGTTACGGCGTCTCCTACAAGCTCGCGGACGAGACGGAATGGACGGAGATCGACGCGGGAACGGAGCTGAGCTATACGATCGACGAACTCGACGCGAACGCCGACTACGACGTCCGCGTCCAAGCGCTTGGCGACGGCGTCGGCTACGCGAATTCCGATTACTCGACGACGATTACCGTAACGATTCCCGACGCGTCGCAGAACGCTTTGGAGCGGCTTGACACGCCGACCACGACCGTCGAAGCTGCGTCGACCTCTTTGACGGTCTCTTGGAACGCCGTCGCGAACGCCGCTTTTTATAGCGTGAGGTATAAGCAGTCCAACGGCTCTTTCATCACCGTCAACGTCGCCGCTTCGGAAACGAGCCGTACGATTAATGGACTCAAGCCCGACTCTGAGTATAGCGTTGACGTTAAAGCGCGCGGAACCGACGGTCTTTACCTCGACTCCGATTGGTCCGCCGCCGTCGTCGTCAACACGGCTCAAGCCCAATGGCCGACTTTCACCGCGACCGACGTCTCCAGCGACTCTATTCTGCTCCATTGGAGTCCCATTCCGAACGCGTCTGGATATTGCGTCGCGTGGGCGCCGATCGGTTCGACGAATTATGAAACGAAAACCGTCGACGCGTCGGAAACTTATACGCAGATCGCAGGACTTGAGTCGAACGCCGAATATCAAATCAAAATCCGTTTTGCCGCGAACAACGGCGATTCCGAGTATTCTCCTGTAACGACGCTAACGACGACGTCGACTCCTTTCGTCGCGGCTGCGCTTGGAACTCCGACTGTTTTGGCGCGCTCAATCGGATCCGATTCTCTCTGCGTCGAGTGGAACGCCGATCCGCGCGCGACGGGATATGTCGTTAGTTACAAAATGAAGGGGGAAAACGACTTTACGGAGGTTGCAGTCGCGGCTTCGGAGAATCGTTTTATTCTTGCCAACCTTGCGAGCAACAAGAATTATTATGTTAAAGCGAGGGCGCTTGGCGACGCCGTCTTTTGGACGGATTCGTCCGATTCCGAAGAGCAAACCGTTAAGACGAAGGACAGCGCGTATCCTTCCGTCGCCGGATACGAAGGATTGCGCCAGCGTTACGACGATTTGTCGTTGCCTGAATCCCTAGCCGACGTCAATGTCATCGTGCAGACGTCGAACAAGGCGGGTAAATTTAACGCCGCGATTGAAATCGCGCGCTCTACGCCCGTTGACGACGTTATCCTTTTACCCAATGGACTCGATCTTTCCAGCGCCGCGATTTCCCTCGACGTCAATTATGAGGAAAGCGGCGCGATTTCGATTCTCTCGCCCGGAAGCGTTATGACGCCAATCAAGGCGAACGGCTCCGCCGTCACGTTCGACGCTAAAGCGGGGTTGACGCAATTCGGCGGGATCAGATTCACCAACGTCAATCCGGAAGTTTCGGTCTATCAAGCGACCTTTACTTCCGAGCTAGAAGTGGGTCTGACGGCGGTCAAAACGCAAAACGTCGCCATATATTCTTCGTTTGAGTATTTAATCGGGGATACGTCGACGTATTTTTCGCGCGGAACGACGCCCGTCGTCTCGGCGACGCCGAGCGCCGACGATTACGCGTTGCTCTTCGTCGGCGGCGTCAACGCGTCGTCTAACTATATGTATTATTACGACGGGTTAGTCGACTATTACTTTACTCTTGTGGAAGAATTTCACCTTGATCCGACCAAGATTTATATTCTCTATGCGGACGGGGATACGACCAGAGAGAGCGTCAACTTGTGCGTTGACAAAATCAAAAGGCGCGTAGCGACTTCGAACATGACCTTTGCGACCGGCGTCGGTTCTCCAGTGCGCGCGGCGACCGGCGCCGAATTGACGTCGACGCTCGGCGAGATCGCCAGTCTCATGACGGGGGATTCGCACCTGCTCTTCTGGACGTTTGATCATGGCGCTAGCGACTCGGAAGAGACGACGGACTACGGCGATTATCTTTGCGGCTGGGGCGAAAATATCTCCGGGACGACTGTTCGCGACGCGCTCTTCCAGATCAAG
>CAMZHY010000144.1 GCA_947307005.1 uncultured Planctomycetaceae bacterium | reverse complement strand
GAATCCTCGAATGGGGTTCCCACACCGTCGACCTCTGCCAGTGGGCCGCGCAGAAAGACGACACGGCGCCCGTCCGCTACGAGCCGCAGTTCAACGACGACGGCTCGATCGCGGGTCATATCTGGGCGTACTACGCCGACGGACTCAAGCTCGTCATGCGCGAATCCGGATGGCTCGGACTCGGCACCTGCTCCGCGCGCTACGTCGGCGAAGAAGGCTGGGTTGAAACGGGCGACAGCGGCCGCATGGCGGTCTCGAACGACAAACTCCGAAGCGAGCTCAAATACTTCGGAATGCCGGGCACCGACCCGTCGACGCACATCGCGGAATTCTGCGAATGCGTCAAGACGCGTCGCAACCCGAAGGCGAACGCGGCGGTCGCCGCGCAGTCGCACATCGCTTCTCACTGCGCCTACATCGCGTGGCAGCTCAAGCGAACGATCGAATTCGACCCCGTCAAGGAAGAGTTCAACGACGCCGACGCCAACCGCATGCGCACCCGCGCCATGCGCGCGCCCTACACTCTGTGACGTCGAACAAAGTCGTTCAACGTTCGTTTTGTCAGAATAACGCAACCCCAAACGCGCGCTGTTTCGACAGCCGCGCAGGAGATATTCGAATATTATGCGTAACAAAGCCTTTTTCGCGCTCCTGACGTGCGCGTTCGTCGCCTTGGCGGCGTCCGTCGCAAACGCCCAGTCTTGGCAGGAGCTCCAGACTTCGACGGACGAAGCCGCTCTGATTCAAGCGATTACCAACATTGGCGACGCGCCCGAAGATATCCACAACGGCAACGTCGCGTGCAAACGCCTCGCCGTCTACGGAACCGACGCCGCGATTCCCGCGCTCGTCGCGCTCCTTCCGAATGAAAAACAGAACTTCAACGCGCGCTTCGCGCTTGAAGCCATGCCGAGCGAAGCGGTCGACGCCGCGCTCCTTAAAGCGGCGAAAGAATCCGCTTTTTGCCTTCACGCTGAAGACAGAGGATGCGCAGAACGCCATTGCCGGCGTGATCGACACGATCGGCGTTCGCCGCAAGGCGGACTCCTTCGCGACGCTCAAAGAAATCGCCGACGCGAACGACGACCCCGCCGTCCAGAAAGCGATCTACGCCGCGTGCGGCATGATCGCGTCCCCCGAGGCGGAAGCGTTCCTCGTCGAAGAATCGAAAAAAGACCTCGGCGCGATGGAATACTACGCCCGCAAAGCGCTCGGCGACGCCATTCTCGACGTTGCGGACAACTATGAGAAATCGGGTCAACTCGACAAGGCCGCCGCGCTCGACGACGTCGTCGCCGCCGCCGCGTTCCCGAAATACGAAAAGGAAGCCGGAATCTACCGCTCGCTGATCAACAAGGGCGCCGACTCCGCCGCGAAGGTCGTCGAACTCCTCCAAGGGGAGGACGGGCCCGTTTCCGACGTCGCGCTTAAATCGATCCGCGAATTCGACGCCGCCGCTTCCGCGAAAGTCGTCGCCGCGCTCGTCGAAAACTTCGACAAGTTCGACGCCGTTCGTAAGGTTCGCGTCGTCCGCGCCTTTGAAAACCTTAAAGCCGACGACGCCAAAGCAGTCGCGCTTCCCAAGCTGACCTCGCTCGTCGACGCCGACGACGTCGCGCTTCGCGCCGCCGTCGCCAAAGCGCTCGCCCAGTACGCCGGACTTCTTGACGCCGCCGCGGCGACCCGCGTGAACGGCAAAGAATCCTCCTCCGCGCTCTTCGACGCGAAAGTCGCGCTCGGCGTCGCCCTCGCTAAAGCGAAGCCCGCGCTCTTCGAGAATCCGCAAGCCTCGACGCTCCTCGACGACATGGACGAAACGGACGCGCTCGTTCAGCTCAAGATCATCGAGCTTGCGCGCGTTAAGTCCGCCGGCCCCGCGCTCGTCAAGATCGCGAACGAACGCCAAGGCGCGCTCCGCGACGCCGCGCTCTCCGCGCTCTCTGAAATCGTCGAACTCGACGACCTCCAGCTCCTCGTCGACGCGCTCAACGGCGAAACCGACGACGCGAAAGTCGACTGGATTCTCCGCGCCGCCTGCACGCGCCTCCCGCGCGAAGAATGCGCCGCCAAGGTCGCCGACCTCTTCGCGAAGTCCGATCTTGAACAGCAGCTCAAGATTCTGCCGCTCCTGAAGCAAATCGGCGGTCAAACGGCGCTCAACGCAGTCGCTAACGCCTGTAAGGGCGAGACGCTCGACAAAGCGACTCAGAGTCTCGGCGAAGGGAATACGCCGGAAGACGCCCAAGCGGTCGCCGCGATCTGCCTTGCGATCGCCCAGCAGTCGAACGACGCGAAGTATCATTCTCGCGGAATTCGCGGCTATATCCGCGTCGCGCGCCAGTTTGAACTTCCCGTCGCGACGAAGATCGAGATGTGCAAGACCGCGTTCGACACGGCGCGTCGTCCTGAAGACAAGGCGCTGATCTTCGAGGTCTTCAAGCGTTTGAACGTCGCCGAGAATGTCGCGGCCGCGCTCGAATACGCGCAGTATCCGGAATACAAGGACGCCGCGTGCGAAGCCGCCGTCGTCGTCGCCGAAAAGATTCGAACGAGCCAGCCCGGTTGGAACTGGAACGAAAAGAGCGGCGACGAGGCGAAAGACGCCTCCGCGAAGATTCTCGTCGACGGCATGAAGAAGGTCGTTGAAACGACCGACAACGCCGACCTCAAGGCGCGCGCGCAGAAATTGCTCTGACGCCCGCGACTGCTTGAACTTCGGTTCGGCGGCGAGGTTAGTACGCCTTGACCGATTCCGCCGACGTTTTATACTTAGCGGAAAGAACTGGCGTCGCGCGCGCCGATGCTCGTACCCGATCTCCCGATCGGTTCGACGCTGCGCGACGCTTTCCCGACATAGTTTCCCTTTTAATTTGCACGAAGGCAGAATAACGATGAAAAGGTTTCTTGTCGCGACCCTCGTCGCGTGCGTCTGCGCGGTCGCTTCCTTCGCCAACGCTCAGGAAGACCAGCCGCTGAACCAACTTACCCCTCTGGAAGAGAAGCTCGGTTTCGAACTCCTCTTCGACGGCAATTCCCTCAGCCCGGAAATCTGGCAGAGCGGAATCGACGGCTACCCGGTCAAGGACGGATATTTCGTCTGCGAAAAGGGCGGCAACCTTGAAACGAAGAAAGCGTATTCCGACTTCATCTTCCGTTTCGAATTCAAACTCCCCAAGAACGGCAACAACGGCGTTGGAATCCGTACGACCGCCGCGAATCTCGACGCCGCCTACAACGGCATGGAGATTCAGATCATCGACGAAGACTATCCGGGAATCGCCGAATGGCAGCGTCACGGCAGCATCTACGGCGTCGTCCCCGCCAAGACCGGCGCTCTCAAGCCGATCGGCGAATGGAACTACGAAGAGATCGAAGCGGTTGGTCCGCATATTAAAGTAACCGTCAACGGCAAAGTCATTGTCGACGCCGACATTACGAACGCCAAGCCGATCCACAACGCCGAGCACCCCGGTCTCCACAACAAGTCCGGCTTCATCGGATTCCTCGGACACGGCGACCCGGTTCAGTTCCGCAACGTCCGCATCCTTTCCCTCGCGAAAGACGAACAGCCCGCCGCGAACGGAATCACGCTTGAAAAGGCTAAGGAAATCGCCCTAGCTCACGCGAAACTCGCGGCGAACGACGTGACTTTCACGAAGGTCGGCGAAGATATCGACGACGGAATCAAGAAGATCGAAGTCGAATTCTATCACGGTCAGATGGAATACGACTATGACATCGACCCGACGACCGGCGCGATTCTCTCCTTCGATCAAGACGCGGAAAGCTTCGCGCCGACCGCCGCTCCCGCCGCCAACAACGGCGCGGAAATCACGGTCGAAAAGGCTAAGGAAATCGCTCTGGCTCACGCGAAGCTCGCGGCGAACGCCGTGACCTTCACGAAGGCTCAGAAGGAACTCGACGACGGCGTCTGGAAGTATGAAATCGAATTCTACGCCGGCCAGATGGAATACGATTACGATATCGACGTCAAGACGGGCGCGATCCTCTCCTTCGACCAAGACGCGGAAAGCTACGTTCCCGCTCCCGCCCCGGCTCAGACGCAGAACGCAGGCGCCGGAATTACCGGTCAGCAGGCGCTTCAGATCGCTCTGAAGCACGCCAAAGTCGCCGAGAACACGATTTCCAGAAAGCAGATTAAGCGCGATCGTGAAAACGGTCGAAACGTCTTTGAAGTCGAGTTCCACGTCGGAAGGACCGAATACAACTACGATATCGACGCGGCGACCGGCGCGATCGTCGAATTCGACGTTGATAACGACGACTGAGTTTCGGAGAACGACGCGCGCGTCTCGACCTCTTGTCTGACGACCGCGTCGTGTTAAAATACGGAGCGTCGTTCGCAAACCTGCGGACGGCGCTCGTTTTGTTTCCAGCTCTAAGGTCGCGCCATGTACTATACGTCAACGCTTTCCCCGCAGGTTGCGGATACGGATATGCAGGGACACGTTAATTTTCTCGCCTACTCAAACTGGTTCGACCGCGTTCGCGTCCCGATCTACAAAGAATTTTCGCCCGAACTGAATTTCCACGAGCATGGAATCGTCGTGCTCCACACGGAAGTTACGTTTCTTCACGAGGTTTACGTGCATCACGACGTGGAGATCAGGACTTGGGTCAGTCTAATCGGCGTGAAGTCGTTTGAAGTAACGCAGGAGCTATGGCAACAGGGCGAACGCTGCGCGACGGGGCGCACCGTCTTCTGCGCGTTCGATTTTGCAAGTCATAAGAGCGAGCCGATTTCGCCCAAGTTCCGCGAAGCGCTCGAAAAATATCATTACGATCCAACGGCGTGACCCGCTTCGCGCCGCCGTTTGTCAGTTCGCGCCGACATTCCGTGATGTATTACGACACGAAAATTCAACCGCAGGTCGCGGACACGAATATGCAGGGGCATATCGATTTCCTTGCGTTTTCTCGATGGTTCGACCGCGCCCGAACGACGCTCTACGAAGAGCTTTTGCCGGGGTTCCATACCAAGCCGCACGGTCTTGTAATCGTCAACGTCGCGGTCGATTTTCTCCGCGAAACGTTCGTCGACGACCGCGTCGAAATCCACACGTGGACGAGTCGAATCGGCGAAAAATCCTTCGAACTCACGCAAGAACTCTGGCGCGTCCGCGACGCCGCCCCGACGCCCGAGCGTTGCGCCGTTACGAAGGTCGTCCTGTGCGCGATCAATTTCGACGTTCACAAAAGCGAGCCGCTCAACGATCATTTTCGAAGCGTGTTGGCGAAATATACGCCTGAAGAAAACGAGGAAACAACCAATTCCTCTCGGGCGGCGTCATAGCGATGTTTAAACGTCAAACCCAAACTGACGAACGGCTTGTTTTTTTCTAATAATGCGGTTCGACGTCGCTTGCGCGGCGCCGCGATCACGGTTCGGAACAAAGATCGGCAAACGCCTCGCCGACGCGAATTCGTTCTTCTTCGTTCTGTAAAAAACAGCGGCGTTTTCCCTTCGGATTGGGGACAAAGCGCGCGACGCCGTCGTCGTCGATTTCGACGTCGCCCGGTTCGGAGAGCGTGAAATATCCCCGTCCTTCTTCGGGACGGACGACAAAAAGGACGGGCGTAAGATCCCACGTCGGACGACGATGATCGAAGCCCTCCGTCGTGCATTTCGCCGTCCAGAACGCAAAGGAATCATACAGGATACGCGCCTTGCCGCAGTAGTCGCGTTTGAGATTGACGGGATTCATGCGGATACGGTCGCCGATCTCGTAGCCGGAAAAAACGATTTCTCCCGGCCACTCGCGAACGAGTTTTTGCGCCGCTGGAACGGAACAGATAATGTTCGACTCCCGGCGTCCTTCGTATCCGGCGGCGCTCGGATCGAGCGTAAACGCGCCTCCCATAACCGCGACAAGCCGAACCTTGCGCCGCGCGAGTTCGACTCCTGAAAGGGTCGAAATCTCGTCAGCCGTTGAATCGAGCAGCGCGGCAAGATTGGAACTCTCGCCGACTTGCACGATCACAACGGACCAATCTTCAGCGTCCGCAAGAACTTGACGAAGCGTCGCGACCGCCGTTTTCGCGACGAATCCGTCGGGAACAGGATAGCGCGGACGGCCCGCGTCGTCCGTCAAAGCTAGGATTTCCGAGGGATAACAGTCCAGCGGTCCGAAGCCGGATCCGATTCCAACCGCGATATGAGGACGCTGAAAATGACGATTGAACGCGGCGACGTAGTTTGCCGCCGACGGAAGCGGGGTCGTCGTGGTCACGGCGAGGAGTTCGCATTCGCCGCGATTTGCGAGCGCGTGAATCAATCCAAGTGCGAACGCGTCGTCGATATCGCCGCCGATATCCGTGTCGAAAATCAATTTGACGGGCGCGTTCTGGACGTCGCGAACGTCAAGAAGGTCGCCGTCCGCCGCTAACAGGGGCGCGTAGCTCAAGGCGACGACCGCCAAAAGACTATTAAGAAGTTTTAACGTCATTTTCCGATTCCCCGACTTCAAAGCTCAACGTTGCGCCAACGAACCTCCGCGCCCGTTGAATCTTAACTGGGCGGGACTCTTGTTGTTTTAATCGCGCCGCGCCTTAAAGCAAGCGTTTTGGCGCGCTATTTTCCAAAAACTTGACGACGGTCCCCTCGCGATTTATGATAGACTGGTCGTCGACGGGAGAAGAAAAAAATCTCCGGTTTTCCGTCGTCGGCGCGTCCCCCGGTTACTCTTATAAAGGATCGCGTTATGAAAAGAAGAGATTTTCTTAAAACGGCGACCGGCGCGCTCGCGCTGGGCCTTGTCGGACCTCGGATCAATCTTATCGCCGCCGACGCGCCCGCCGTCGCGGCGCCGCAGCGATGGTACAAGGGAAATATTCACTGTCACTCGCATTGGAGCGACGGACGGGATCTCCCCGAGGTCGTTATCGACGCGTATAAGAAAAGGGGTTACGAATTCTTTTCGCTGACCGATCACAACATTCTTCATCAGCCGGAACTTCGTTTTACCGGATTCGGCATGAACTATACGCCGAGCGATCTCAAGTTTTTCGACGGCGAAACGTCCTTCTGGAAACGAATCGCTCCCTCCTACGCCTGGCCAAACCTCGTCGAGGAGGACGTTAAGCGCGCGCAACAGATCTTTGGCGAAGATTCCGTAAAGCTCAAGGAAACAAAAGAGGGCGTTTACGTTCGCATGCAGACGGAGGACGAACTGTCTTCGCTCTTTGAGGAAAAAGGGAAATTCCTCTTAATCCCGGGCTTCGAAATGACCGCGCAAAACGTTCACGTCAACCTTCTCAACGTGAACAAAACGTTCTTCATTGAAGACCCGAGCATCAAGAATCTGGTCGCAGAAACCTACGACAAGACGCTCGAAACTTACGCCGACGCCGACAAGCCGTATCTCTATACGCTCAATCACCCGATGTGGCAATATTACAATATCCAGCCGAGTTACGTCTTGGAACGACCGGGAATCCGCTTCATGGAGGTGACGAACAACAACACGTCGTGGCAATATCTCCCCGAGGCGTGGACGCCGGAGCAGCTTTGGGATATCGTCAACGCCTGCCGCGCGAAGAGCGACCAGCCGCTCCTCTACGCGACGGGAACGGACGACAGCCACGGCGTTTTCCGGGACGACTACGCGCCGTTCCACAGTTGGACCAGAGTCCGCGCCAACGCGCTCGAGATCGGCGCGATCTTTGACGCGATGAACAAAGGCGCGTCCTATATCTCGACGGGGTTGGAATTCGCCCATGTTCGTTTCGACGGCAAGACGCTCGAAGTCAAGCTCGATCCGCAGGTTGAGGGAAAATATCGCATCGAATTCGTCGGGACGAAGAAGGGGTTCGACGAAACGTTCAAAGTCCTAGAAATCGACGGCTCCGACGGTCGTCCGCCGCGCTCCGTCGAATGTTGGTCCAAAGAAATCGGGAAGACGCTCGAAACGGTCGACGGACTCGAAGGAAGCTACACGCTCAAGCCAGACGACCTCTACGTCCGCGCGAAGGGCTACCGCGTCGACGCGGGATGCTGCTACCATGGAACCAGTTACGACAGATCGCCCCTCTCCGCCGACGCCGCTTGGACCCAACCGTATCGAGACGGCGACTCTCTATAAAACGCAAATCGCCGCGAGGCGCGCGTTTTCAGCGTTCCTCGCGGCGTTATGAGTCGGGCTGAATCAAAATCGAAACGCTCCCTTCGCGTCGAAGGGGGCGTTTTTTTACGGTTCCGAACACAGATTGACAAACGCCTCGCCGACGCGAACGCGCTGCGTCTCGTCGACGAGAAAACAGCGGCGCGTTCCTTTCGGATTCGGCGTAAAAAGCGTGACGCCGTCGTCGTCGAAATCGACGTCGCCCGGTTC
>CAMZHY010000143.1 GCA_947307005.1 uncultured Planctomycetaceae bacterium | reverse complement strand
TGCCCGTCGCGCCGCTGCGTCCCCTTCACGTTGACGAATATATCAGACTCGAGCATCGCGCGAGGCGGCTTCTCGCGTCCGCCTACGGGTTCCTTGAAGTTCACAACTACGGCTGGACGAACGACCAATGGACGAAGAAGATCGGATACGAGCCGGGCGAAACGCTCCAGTTGCTCAATCCAGTCGCGCCTTACGAATCGCAGATGCGCAAGACGCTCATGCCGAACCTTTTGGCGCTCGTTCCGAAGAACCGCCCCTTCAAAGATTCCTTCCGCGTCTTTGAACTCGGGCATGTCTATTTCCTCAAGGGCGCCGTCGACGACCAGCGCAAGCCGGTCGACAGCGCGGAAAAGTGCGACGAAAAGAGACGGCTTGCGGGCGTGAGCTTCGTCCAGTCGGGCGTGACGCTCGACGACCATTATCTGGAGATCAAGGCGGCGGTCGAAGAAATCGGCGCGCTCCTCCTTCAAAACGGCTCGACCTTCTCCTTCGCGCCGACGAAGGAGAGCGTCTCCCCGTGGCAGAAGATCGATTATTCGGCGGACGTTTTCGTTGGCGAAGAAAAGGTCGGCGCGATCGGCGTCCTCGACAAGGAGACGCTTGCGAAGGTCTCGCCGGAAGGCGGTCAGGTCGTCTGGTTCGAACTAGAACTTGATAAAATCAGCGGCTCCCTCTATCCGAAGACGACGTTCCAAGCGCCCCCGAAATTCCCCGGCTCGTGGCAGGATTTCTCGCTCGTATGGCCGATCGAGTCGGGCTACGACGGACTCGCGCGCAAACTCGACGAGTTCAAGCATCCGCTGATCCTCAAGCGCGATTTCGTCGCGTTCTACAAGGGCAAAGGTCTCGACAAGGGAACGGCGAGCTATTCGTTCCGCTACGAGATCGGCGCGGAAGACCACACCCTTTCCGGCGCGGAAATCGAAGATTTTCACCAGCAGTTCCTCGACTTCGTCAAAGCGAACGGAATCGCGCTGCGATAACCCCCGCCCCCGCAAGTCGTCGCCCTAGAAGTCGCCCCCAACCCCCGTTAAAAGCCGCTCGAGTTTCGAGCGGCTTTTTTTGTTAAATTTCCCTTGAATAGTTTTTTTCTCAAAACATAGGCGGCAAAATAATGATTATCGACGCTTTCGCAATTTTTTAATGTTATGTCTCTCTAAAGAGATTCTTTTCACGGCGTTGATTATACGCGAGGAGAACAGTGACGAACGAAAACGACAAGGATACCGACCTCGATAATTTCTTGGAAGATAAAGATAAATATCTCAATCTGGACCCGATAAAAAGGGGAGTCAAGCTTGCAAGCGGGCCCGTAATCAAGCTTGTAATGACGTTAAACGTCATTGGACTGCTGTTGTGTTGGATTGACCTTTTTTACTTTTTTCACCTTCAATCTTTTAACGTCAATGATCTCTCTTTTCTGACGGGAATAAGCGTCTTTTCCGCTATCAAGATCTCCCCTGTGTTATTGGCGTACGTTTACTTTTCTAAAAGAAAATACTTATCGACAAAGAAGATGAAAATCCTTTTTGGTCTAAATATCGTTTCTTGGATTTTGGTCTTCATCGATTTTGCCATTTTATCCGGTTATTTCTGATTTCTCAACGTGATAACAGCGACGTTATTTTAAGCTTTAAGCTACGGCGCGCGTTCTGGGCGTTTTCCAACGGTTTGCGTTCAAAGGTTGAACGGCGCGTTTTTCTGACATATAATTTACGAGTTGGCGGACGTTTTGAAACGGTCGTTTGAACGCCGTCGACGCGCCTTCTTATGAACGTTTTTCCTTTTTCGGAGAAAAGAATGACTTCTCGGTTGACAACATTCGCGACGTCAGTCTGTTTTCTTTTGGCGCTTCTGTCGCTCGCGTTTGGCGACGAGACGGCGAAGGCGCCGGATCCCGCGCCTTCTCTTGAGGAGACGTTGCAAGATTTTCAAGACGCCGGGCTGCCGGACGAGATTCTTTTCGCCGTTCGCAAACCGAGTCTCGACCCGCATTGGTACGGCAATATCGGGTATTATTCCTTCGACGAGAACCGTCCGACGTTCCCCGTCGGAAGCGGCGGCGCGCTGAAGGTTTACAACCTTAAGACGAAAGAAACGCGAACCGTTTTCGAAGACCCCAAGGGGAATATCCGCGACCCTCAGCTTCATTACGACGGCGAAAGAATCGTCTTCTCCTATCTACCCGAGGGCGCCAAGCATTATTCCCTTTACGAAATCCGACTCGACGGGACGAACCTCCGACGGCTGACCGGCTGGGAAAAGGAACGCGAGGAACCGGGCGGGGCGGAGAAATACGGGGCGCGAACCGACGGCTGGGACGATATTGAACCGTCGTATCTGCCCGACGATTCGATTGTTTTCTGTTCTTCCCGCGTCAATCGCTACGTGCAATGCTGGGCGACGCAGGTCGCGACGGTTCACCGCTGCGACGCGGACGGCGACAACGTCCGGGAACTCTCGTGCAACGTCGAACACGACAACACGCCGTGGCCGCTCGCCAACGGGCAGATCGCCTATATGCGCTGGGAATACGTCGACCGCAACCACCTGACGTTCCACCATCTGTGGACGATGAATCCCGACGGGACAAAACAGATGGTCTACTACGGAAACCAGAAGCCCGGCGGCGTCTTTCTGGACGTTAAGCCCGTCCCCGATTCCTCCAAGACGGTCGCGATCTTTTCGCCCGGGCACGGAATGAAAGAGCATTACGGTCGAATCGCGCTCTTCTCGCCCCTCTACGGTCCCGACGCGCCCGAAGGCGTCGAGTTCATTACGGAGAAAAACGACTTTACCGACCCTTGGGCGTTCTCCGAAGATCATTTTCTCGCCGCGTCGCGTCAGAAAATCGTCCTCGTCGACGGCGAGGGTAGGGCGACGACGGTCTACGAACTGCCGAAAGAAGAGACGGACGCCGGATTCTGGATCGGCGAGCCGCGCCCCGTCATGACGCGAACGCGCGAGCCGATCATCGCGGATCAGACGAACCCGAAAGAGACGACGGGAACCTTCGCGCTGAGCAACGTCTATCGCGGTCGGAAAATGGGCGGACTCAAACCGGGAACGGTCAAAGAACTGCTCGTCTACGAGGTTTTGCCCAAACCGATCAATTACTCGGGCGCGATGTCGGAAATCTCGAGCGGCGGCGCGTTTGCGGTCGAACGACTGCTCGGACGCGTTCCCGTCTCCGAAGACGGCTCCGCGTATTTCAACGCGCCCGCGCTGCGCTCTCTCTTCTTCGTCGCGCTCGACGAAAACGGGCGGTGCGTTAAGAGAATGCATTCCTTCACGTCGGTCATGCCGGGCGAGAAGAACAGCTGCATCGGGTGCCATGAAGATCGAAGCGAAGCGCCGACGCAGGACGACGGAATCCGACTCGCCCAACTGACGCGATATTCTAAGCCCGTCGATCTGGAGCCCGTCGAGGGCGTTCCCGATATTATCGACTACATGCGCGACGTTCAACCGATTCTCGATAAATACTGCCTCGAATGCCACAACCCCGACCGCGAGGAGGGCGGCTTCAATATCTCCGGACATTGGGCGCCCCTCTATACGATCGGCTACCAGCAGATGTCGTGGCGCGAGCTCTTTGGCGACAACCGCGTTACGCTCCCTTACCCGGAGCACGAGAAGAGCAATTTCGAACCGTATGAAATCGGTTCGGGATCGAGTCGGCTCCTCAAACTGATCGACGAGGGACACGGCGGCGTTCGCATGACGGCGCCGGAACGAAAGACGATCTGCTTCTGGCTCGACGCGGGCGCGACGTATTCTTCAACGTATTTCTGCAATTCTCACGGTTCGATCGGCTGTTACGTTCTGAACGTCAACTCCCGCGACGACCGCGACTGGCCGGAGCTGGCGGCGTATCAAGACGTTTTAAAACGGCGCTGCGACGAATGTCACGCGCCCAACGAAAACGCGATGAAGATAGGAACTTACGATCTTCCCGCGCAGTTCTACGCCCAGTATTATCCGTACTATCTGCGTCAGAACAACATGTTTATCGCGCGGAGCATGGCGCAGGACGGCGGACGCTTCAATCGCCACGTCGTCTTCGACCTTTCCTATCCGGATCAGTCGAAAGTCGCGCGCGCGCCGCTCTCGAAGGCGTCCGGGGGACTTGGCGTCTGCGAGTCGAAGACGGGGCGAAAAATCTTTGCCGATAAGAACGACCCGGATTATCAGAAAATCGTGGATTACGTCGCGCGAGGACGTCGCTATATCTTAGAGGAGAACAACCGCTTCACGATGGTTCTCGACACGCCGAACAACGGGGAAAACTGCCCCCGACGCTTCGTCCCGCGCGCCGACTACGCCCGCGAACTCAAACGCTACGGCGTCCTCCCCGCCGATTGGGACTTAGCGAGTCCCCTCGACCCCTACGAGACCGACCGCAAATACTGGGAATCGCTCCAATATCGCGTTCCCGAATGACGCTAAATCCCCAAAGACGAGACTTCTTTTGACAAAGACAAAGCCGCGCGTCTGGCACCTAGACGCGCGGCTTTGACGATTTGAACGCATGAAAGAAACGTTTTAGACCAAGGAAGGCGTCTCAACGCCCCCTAAAAACGGTAGAAAGAACGTTCAACCGTCCAAACTTTTGGCGACAACTTGAACTTTTTCAATTGGAATCCCCACGAGTTCGGCAATCTTTTCGTGGGAAAAATTGGTTTGCAAAAGCAGGTTCCGAACAAACTCCAACTTTTCCTTCTTAGCCGCCTTTTTAGCCGCCTCTCGTTTCATTTCTTCTAAAACGCCGCTCATTTTTTCTATTCCTACTTCGTCCTCTTTAAAGTATCGAACTCTCGTCGCCAATTCTTCGAAGAACATCTCGTCTGGATTGGAACATTGAAGATCGTGCGTTAACCTACCTAACGCGGTCGTCGCGTCTTGGTTCTCGCCGTTGACGTAAATAATCTGCGTTCCGTCGCCAAACGACTCGCAGGTATCGACAAACCGCCGCTCTATGAAATAGATCGGCTTACCGCCTCCTAGGACGTCCTTTTCCGTAACGAGGACGACTCGCGTTTCGGGGAGATCGTCGTATTTTGCGCCTTTCAGCAAATGATGCATGTCCAACAGGCTCGAATAATAACGCGCGCGTTTACGACTCGCGTTTTTACTCGCCTTCTGAATTTCGATCGCGTAAACCACCCCGTCGAAGTCTTTCGCGACTATGTCGAGACGAACTCCATGACCGTAGAGGTTCTTCATCGTTCGTTCCGTTTGGAGCTCCTCGACTTTCAACGTCGGATTGTTAAGAATAATCCGAATTAAAAGTTCCGCGCCTTCGACGAATTGGTCGAAACAGACCGCCATGAACTCGTCGTCCATCAGACTAAGCCGCCGTATACGTTCGTAATTTTTCTGTTGATCTGAATTTGAGGTCACGGATTTGCTCGCCGACGGACATATTCTATCATAAAGGGACAAACGTTTCAACTATTTATGCGAACGACGCTTTCTTCGCGTCGAGCGTCGCGGAATGACGCGCCTTTACTTTCGTTCGATAAGGCGATTGTCAATGAGACGGGTCGCGCCGACGCGGACGGCGAGGAGGACGACGACGTTTCCTGAGATTCGCTCCATTTCGACGAGCGTCTTGGGATCGCCGATATGCATATAGTCGATTGTCGCGTCCTTCGCCGTTTCGATGATCTTGCGCATCGCGTCGTAGACGACCGCCGACTCGCGTTCGCCGCCTTTGATTAGTTCCTCCGCGCTGTCGAGCGCCTTGCTGAGAACGAGCGCCTCTTTGCGTTCGTCGTCGGAAAGATAACGGTTGCGGGAACTCATCGCGAGTCCGTCGCGCTCGCGAATGATCGGGAGCATTTCAATTTCAATCGGGACGTTCAGGTCTTCGACCATTTTCTTGACGACCTGAACCTGCTGATAGTCTTTCTGTCCGAAATACGCGACGTCGGCGCGAGTGATGTTGAAGAGTTTGAGCACGACGAGACAGACGCCGTTGAAGTGGGTCGGTCGAAAACGTCCTTCGAGAAGCTGCGAAACGCCGCCGACGCTTACGGTCGCGTCGAATCCTCGCGGATACATCGCTTCGGGAGAAGGGGCGAAAATGAAGTCGGTTCCGATTTTCGAGAGAAGATCGATATCGGCGTCGAGCGTTCGCGGGTATTTGTCGAAATCTTCGTTGGGCGCGAACTGCGTCGGATTCACGAAATCGGAAACGATCGTGACGTCGCATTCGTTTTTCGCCGCGATCGCAAGACTGAGATGCCCGAGATGAAGCGCGCCCATCGTGGGGACGAGTCCGATCTTTTTGCCTTGCCGTCGGAGCGCGTCGACGCGTTCGCTCATTTCACGGGGATCAACGACAAGATACGGTTTGAGTTCTTCTTCAGCCGACGCCATAAGTTACGCTCCCGCGCCGTTTGGGACGGCGCTAAAACAGAATTGCGCGGAATTGCGCTTAGAAATTGAAAAGATTAGGCTTGTCGTCGATTCCGCGCGTTCCAAACTCGATCGGATCGACTTCGACGCCAATGATTCGAAGACCTTTCGCGGTGAGTCGTCGTCTGCGGGGGGTGCGAACGAGGAGCTCGCTGCGCAGAAGGAACGGTTCGACTTCGTCCTCAAGCGAGTCCGGTGCGACGCTCATCGTGTGCGCGACCGCCTCGACGCCGACGGGACCGCCTTGGAAGACGCGCCAGATCGTCTCGAGGTATCGGCGGTCTTGACCGTCGAGTCCGTTTTCGTCGATTCCCTGCATCTTCAGCGCGTCTTTCGCCACCTGACAGGTGACGACGCCGTTCGCTTTAGCGTCGGCGTAATCGCGGACCCAACGCAAACGGTTATTCGCGAGTCTCGGGGTGCCTCGGCTTCGCGACGCGATCTCGCGCGCGGCGTCGTCGTCGAGGCTCATATGCAACTTCGCCGCGTTGCGTCGCGCGATCTCGGCAAGCTCCTCTTCCGTGTAGAACTCCAGATGCTCGTGCATCTGGAACCGGTCGCGAAGGGGCGCGGAGATGAGACCGGTGCGGGTCGTCGCGCCAATGAGCGTGAAGGGCTTGAGCGGAATGTTGAGCGTTCGCGCGTTGACGCCTTCTCCCATCGTCACGTCGATCCGAAAATCCTCCATCGCGGGATAGAGAAATTCCTCGACCGTCTTCTGCATTCGGTGAATTTCGTCGATGAAGAGGACGGAATTCTCCTGCGCGTTCGTAAGATAGGGGACGATATCCTTTGGAGCGCGCATCGTCGCGCCGTTGGCGATTTGAAAATCGACGCCAAGTTCGCGCGGAATACACGTCGCAAACGTCGTTTTGCCGAGTCCGGGAGGTCCGTCGAAAAGAATGTGCCCGAGCGGTTCGCCTCGCTTCTGCGCCGCCTGAACCGCGATCTCGACGCGCTCATAGACGGCGCGCTGCCCGACCATATCGAACATGCGGGTCGGACGCAGCAGCGCGTCTTCTTCCGACGGAACGTTGGAAAACGAGTCTACGTAGCCGGGACCCGGACGTCGATCTTCCTCGAAATCTTCGAAGGAATCGTCGCTTGTAATTACAGCTCTTCTAGCCATTGTCAACGCCTTTGAACGCGCGATTCATCGCGTTCTCGATTCCAAATCAACGATTATTCATGTAGATCGCCTGGATGAGTTCCGACGAGTCCTTAAACTTCTTCCGACTGCTTTCCAGAACGGAATCGATCATGCGTCGCGCCTCCGCTTCGCCATGTCCCAGCGCGAGGAGCGCTTCGAACGTTTCCGCGACGACGTCGGAACCCTGTTCTTCCGAGGCGAGCGCCGCGTCGTCGGGACGCGCGACCATCAGCGCGAACTTCGACATTTTGCGCCGCAACTTCGCGACGACCCGTTCGGCGGTCGCCGGTCCGATTCCGGGGAGTTGCGAGAGCGTCTTGACGTCCTGCTCTTCGATTGCGACCGCGATCTCCCGCGCCGGACGCGTCATCGCGCGAAGCGCCTTCTTCGCGCCGACCCCGTCGACGCTGCAAAAGATCTCAAAAAACTCGCGTTCAACTTCGGTGAGGAACCCGAGAAGTCGCGGCGTCAAGCGTCCTTGAGTCGGATTGCCGTCGATATACTCGATCGTGTAAAGCGAAATCGTCTGCTGAAGCTTGCTCTGAAGCTGACGACGCGTAAATTCGGGGATGAGCGTCTCGTATTCGAAAGGGAGACATTCGATAATCGCGCGCTCGTTATAAAGCGCGACGAGTTTGCCGGTAATCTTGACGATCATGGAATCTTTCTCTCACTCCGTTAAAAGAAAGGGGACGCCGGGTCAACTCGGCAGAAGCCCAAAATCAACGAGAGAACGACGCAGACGTTCCGTCGCCGCGGGTTCGAGTTCGGTCATCGGGAGGCGCAACTCGCCGGA
>CAMZHY010000142.1 GCA_947307005.1 uncultured Planctomycetaceae bacterium | reverse complement strand
GATAGGCGTTTCGTCGCGGTTTTTTTCATGCCGCTCGACTAAACGCCCGCCGTTAACGAACGCGGATTCGGCGTTTTCGTCTGTTCGCGCTCCGACGTTGTCGCGAGCTGTGAGGCGAATAGCGTCATTCGGGACTTCCCGACCGTAAAATTAGAAAAAACGTCATTTCTGACTTGAAAACGCTTGAATCGCGTTTTGCGTTGTGTTAGCATTGATGCGTTCGTAAAACGGTCAACTCATTTCACGAAACGAAACTCTTAGGGAGGGATCGTCATGTCGCAGAACGCCAAATCGCATCAATATCCAAAACTTCATAACGCAACGTGGCCGGGGGTCGTCGGCAAAGGAGTTGGAGACGCCGAGCCGTGCATCGACCTCGTGACGATGCTTGAACTCACTAAGGGCGCCGAGGTCGACGGCGTGAAATTCGACGGGTTTGATCTCTTCCTCGCGCCGCCCCATTTCGACACGTCGAACCAAGACGCCGAGATCGACCGAATCGTCGAACTTTGCGGCAAGTATGAACTTGAGGTTGGTTCGTTCGTCGCGAACGTCTGGAGCGGCTCCGCAATCGGCGACGAATCGAAACGCGACGCGTTTCTCGCCGCCGTCGAGCAGGGCTGCGCGATTGGCGCCGCGCTTCGCGCCAAGGGCGTCCGTCCGAACGGCGTCGTCCGCATCGACTCCTCGTGCTCCGTCGACGACTGGGCGAAAGATCCCGAAGAGAATACGAAACTGATCGTCGACACGTTCAAGCGCGCGTGCGAAATCGCGATGAAGTACGACGAAATGCTCGCGATGGAAGGCGAAGTCTGCTGGGGCGGCATGCACAGCTGGCGACGCTGTCTTCAGGTCCTCGAAATGGTCGATCTGCCGCAGGTCCTCGGGTTCCAAGCGGATATGTCGCACACGAACCTCTTCCTCCTTGGCGCCAACGCGCCGGAAGACCGGCTCCTGCCCGAGGATTTCACGTGGGATCAGACGGAAGTCTACGACGAAGCGTACAAGAAGATGACCGACGCGCTCCGACCGTGGACGATCGACTTTCACGTCGCGCAGAACGACGGGACCGTCTTCGGAAGCGGCGCCCACGATAAGACGGGGCGCCACTGTCTGCCGAAAGACCCGAACGGCAAGCTCGATATTACGAAATACGCGAAATTCTGGCTCATGGAAGACGGCAAGCCGACGCGTCGCTTCAACCACCTCTGCTGGGACGGCTGCATGTTCCCGAACAGCGCGATGACCAGTCCGCAGACTTGGAACGACGTGCTCGAGGCGATGAAAAACGTCCGCGACGCTTGCGGATGGCGATGACATAATTGGCGGAGGGACGCTCGAAACCGGGCGCCCCTCTTATTTTCGCCACGCCTCGCTCTCGAAGTTTCTTCGCCCCGCGTCATTGCGACGATTCCGATTTTGTTTACAATAAACGCTGGAATAGGTTGGTTCTAAACGCATGGAAGAATGGTTGCCGCTCGCCAAGGCGGAAACGGAGGGGAATCTTAAGGAGCCAGAACAGACGTCGACAGTTCCCGAAGTCGGTAAAACGATCGTCTTGCTTCGTCGCCTCAGCGCCGACGAAAAAGTTCAACAAGAAGCGTGGTATCGCGAGAAACAACTTCACGACGAAGCGTCCGCGTTGGGGTACGCTCGTCGGAAGGGAGAATTCAATATGCTTATAAAGCTTGTGAAGAAAGGAGTGGTTTCGGAGGAACGGGGCGCCGAAGAAGCAGGCATGACTTTGGCTGAGTTTAAAGAGTTCATGGAGTCGTTTTCACAAAACGTCTGAGGAGGTTATGACGTCCCCTAAATATCGCGGGATCGATTTCGTTTGACTAGAATTTGGCGAATTAGACGATGCGTCTCGTTTCGTCCGTTTTTGGAATAATCGTAATTGTTTTTAACCGTGAGTCGTCGTCGCGTCGGAGGTTGTCGCCGGGGCGTCGCGACTCGTTTCCCCCCCCTTACTGAAAGGCGATCGATGAATAAATCGTTCATGCTCCGATCCGTCGCTCTTCTCGTCGGCGTCGCCGTCGCGTGGTGCGCCCTTTCGTCCGCTTCCGCCGCCGAGTGGAAGCCCGCGGAAGGAATCCTTCTCTCCAAGTTCGCTAAGGACGTTAAAGCGGATCAACCTCTGCCCGAGTATCCGCGTCCGCAGATGACCCGTGAAAACAACTGGGTCAACCTCAACGGTCTTTGGGACTATGCGATCCTGCCGGTCGGCGAAAAGTTCGAAGCGGCTCAGGGACAGATTCTCGTCCCGTTCTGCGCGGAATCCGCGCTTTCCGGCGTTGCGAAGTCCGTCGGCGCGAAGAACAACCTGTGGTATAAGACGACGTTCGATATTCCCGCCGATTGGGCTGGCAAGCAGATTCTTCTGCAGTTCGGCGCCGTCGACTGGCGCGCCGACGTCTTCCTCAACGACGTCAAAGTCGGCAGCCACCAAGGCGGATACTGCCCCTTCACGGTCGATCTGACCCGCGCCGTCAAGGCGGAAGGCAAGCAGGAACTCGTCGTCAAGGTCTGGGACCCGACGAACGAAGGCGTCCAGGGCATTGGCAAGCAGCTCAACAACCCGCACGGGATTTGGTACACGCCGGTCACGGGTATCTGGCAGACCGTTTGGCTTGAAGCGGTTCCGAAGGCGCACATTACGAAGGTTCGCCCGATCGCCGATATCGACGACATGACCGTCCGGATTGACGTCGACGCCGAGAACGCCGAAGGCATGTTCGTCGTCGTCAATAGCCAGATGGCGAAGGTCGTCTCCGGCAAAGCTTCCGTTACGCTCAACGCGAAGGACAACGCGCTCTGGACTCCCGACAGCCCGACTCTCTACGACTTCTCCGTCTCCCTCCTCGACAAGGACGGCGCGACGATCGACAAGGTCGGCTCCTACTACGCGATGCGTAAGACGTCCCTTGGCAAGGACAAGGACGGAATCACGCGCATGATGCTCAACAACGAGTTCGTCTTCCAGCACGGTCCGCTCGATCAAGGCTGGTGGCCGGACGGTCTCTACACGCCGCCGACCGAAGAGGGCATGGTCTACGACCTTCAAGTCCTCAAGTCCTTCGGTTTCAATATGCTCCGCAAGCATATCAAAGTCGAGCCCGCGCGTTACTACTACGCTTGCGACAAGATGGGCATGCTCGTCTGGCAGGATATGCCCAGCGGCGACACGGCGCACTACATCAGCGGCAACGCGCCTGACGCGGACCGCTCGCCGGAATCGGTCGCGTACTATGAAATCGAGCTTCGTCAGATGTTCGACGCGCTCGACTTCTTCCCCTGCATCGTGATGTGGGTTCCCTTCAACGAAGGTTGGGGGCAGTTTGACACGCCGCGCATCGTCGATCTTTGCAAGAAGCTCGATCCTACGCGCCTCGTCGACTGCGCTTCCGGCTGGACCGATCGCGCCTGCGGCGACGTTCACGATATGCACAACTATCCCGGTCCCGGAATGTTCCCGACCGAAGAGAACCGCGCGACCGTCCTCGGCGAATACGGCGGACTCGGACTCCCCGTCAAGGGTCACTCCTGGAAGGAAGACGGCAAGAACTGGGGCTACGTCACGTTTGCCGACCAGAACGCGCTCTTCAATCGCTACAACGCGCTGAACTACGCGATGCGTCCGCTGATCGCGAAGGGACTCTCCGCCGCCGTCTACACGCAGACGACCGACGTTGAGATCGAAGTCAACGGCTTCATGTCCTACGACCGTGAAGTGGTCAAGTATCCGGCGGACAAGATGCGCGCTTCGAACGAAAAGCTGCGCGGCCCCGCCGTTCAGACGAAGATCGTTATCGGTTGCTCCAAGAACGAAGCCAAGACGTGGAAGTATACCTTCGACAAGCCTGCCGACAATTGGAACGCCGCCGACTTTGACGACGCTTCTTGGAAGGAAGGCGAAGGCGGCTTCGGCACGGCCGGAACGCCCGGCGCCAACGTCCGCACGACGTGGAACACGGCTGATATTTGGATCCGTCGCGCCGTTGAACTGACCGCCGACGATATCGCCAATCCGAACGACATGCTCGCGTATCTGTATCACGACGAAGACGCCGAAATCTATATCAACGGCGTCCAGATTGCTTCGTTCACGGGCTACAACCAGTACTATTACGCTCCGGTCGACACGGACGCGCTCGCCAAGGCGCTGAAGGTCGGTAAGAACGTCGTCGCCGTCCATTGTCATCAGACGGAGGGCGGCCAGTACATCGACTTCGGTCTCGTCAAGGAAATCCCGGCGGAAAAGTGATCCGCAGACGCGGTCTAATCCGACGTGGGGTTCGCTGAATCGGCGAGTCCCGTAAATTCAAAAGAAGTCCGTTTCCCGAGGAATCGCGCGCGATATCCGAGAGGGGAACGGGCTTCTCTTTTGCGCGTGTGCGCGCGTCAGAAAACCGAATTCAAGGAGAACAGTAGATGAAACGCATCGCGTTCCTTTCGCTTATCGTCGCGGCGACGCTAACGCTGACCGCGTCTTTTGCCGTCGCGCAGGACGCCGACGACGCCCCGAAAACAGACTGGCCCGGTCAGGTCGGCGAGTGGTTCGGCTACGAGATTCACGACTTCAAATTCGACGGGCGCGACGCGAAAGTCGTCTTCCCGAAAGAGCAAGCGCCCGGAAATCCGTGGATTTGGCGCGCCCGATTCTTTGGACACGAACCGCAGTTCGACCGCGCGATGCTTGAACGCGGCTATACGGTCGCGTACGTCGACTCGGCGCCGCTCATGGGCTCCCCGAAATCGGTCGCGCTTTGGCAGAAGTATTACCTTTGGCTCCGAAAAGAGCTGAAACTCTCCAAGACCGCGAATCTCGAAGGCATGAGCCGCGGCGGTCTCTACACGACGAACTGGGCGTTCCAATATCCAGACGAAGTCGCGTCGATCTACATCGACAATCCCGTTCTCGATTTCAAAAGCTGGCCCGGCGGCTTTATGAAGGGAAAGCGCAGCGATTCCGACTGGAACGCCGTTCTTCAAAACTACGAGCTTTCGGAAGAGGAGGCGCTCGCCTATAAGCTCAACCCGAAAGACAATAAGGAAGGATGCCAAAAACTCGCCGATCACGGAGTCGGAATCCTCCTCGTTTGCGGCGACGCCGACAGCGTCGTGCCCGGCGACGAAAACTGGAAACCCTTCAAAGCGCTCTACGAATCATGCGGCGGTCCGATCGAACTAATTCTCAAGCCCGGTCAGGATCACCATCCTCATTCGCTCCCCGATCCGACCCCGATTGTCGATTTTGTCCTTAAATTTGATAAAACTGGAAAGGATAAATAGAAAAGGAACCTTAAAAAATCGGTAGACGATTGACAAACGCGAATATTTTGTCAAAATAGATAAAACAGCAAGGGCAGGAAACTTCTTTTGATATTTTGACAATTTACGCGGGTTGTACCGGCTCTTTTGTCAAAATACATTGAAAAGCTCGGAGGTTTTCTAACCCAGTCGCCTTTGACGGTCGAAAATACGACTAAATCGTCGGCGGTCGCGTCCGGGGACGGCGGGTTCATGCAGAGCCCGATCGCTTTAGTTCGCGAGCGCCTTTACCGTGTAGATTTTTTGAGGATAGTTCCATGAGCGCGACGATTAGCAACGCCGAAAAGAATATCGCCTCCGTCAAGAAAGCGGAGACGGTCGATTCTCGCCGAAACTTTGAGAAAGAGATTTACCCGTCTCTCTCCCCGATTGAACGAGCCCGTCGCGCCTGCCAACTCAGTCAGAACGAAGAGTTCAGCGTCCTCGGTCGCATCCTCGCCGTTCGCTGAGGAAGGCGTTTCATCCCCGACGAGGAATCTGAAAGAAAAACGAGTCCCGAAGAGTCGTCTTTCATGACGATTTCTTCGGGACTTTTGTATTGAGAAGAGCCGTTCGCCGGCCGCAGAAGGCGGTTTTTTTTTAGCGCTCCCGCGTTCAACTTGGCGTTCCGCCGCCCGTTGGTCGGCTTAACGGAATTCAAATAAACATGGCGCTTTGCGTTCTACAAGCGACCGGCGGGAGCGACGGTTTCACGTAAGCGCGGAAGCGCTAACTCGGATTCAACGCTTCGCGTTGGCCGCGATTTGCTCCGGCGTTAACGCCCAGTTGTAGAGTTTTGCGCGGGCGATTTCGCCCGTGAAGAAGTCGGAGCCATTGCCGCCCGGCGCGATATCGGCGCCGACGCAGAACGCTTGGACGACCTCTTGCGTCGGATGGCTGAGCGAGCCGACGACGTTCAGGCGCGCGATTTCTTTTCCGTCGACGTAGAGAATCTGGAATTTTCCGTCGAAAACCCCGTAGGCGTCAACCCAGCGGCCGAATTCGATCGGCGCCTCGACGATCGTATAGGCGCGTTTTCCAATTGAGGCCCAGAACTTGAGTTTCTTCTCGTCGTAATTGACGCTCAGTTCGATTCCACGTTGCTCCGTGTTGCCAAAGACGGCGCCGACGCCCGACTTGCGCGAGGCGTCGACGCGGAACTTCGCGGCGATCGTCGCGCGGCGCAGGCGCCGATAGTCTTCGGCGGAGCAGGGGAGTTTCACGAAGTTCCCCGACTTGCCGTCGAAGCGCGCGACCTTCGTCCCAAGCTCGGCGTCGTCGACGATTCCGACCGCGCCGCGGACTTCGCAGGGAATCTGCTTTTCGCGGTTGTTGACCGGAGCGTTGACGAGTTTCCCGTCGACGACGCGAACGTCAATCAGGTTCGCGTCTGGACGTTCGGCGCGGCGGTCGGCGGAGTCGTCCGGGTCGGCTTTCGTCGTGAATTCGACGCGCAGCGCGGTTTCGCTCTGGCGCATGAACGGGTTGAGAGCGTAGACGGCGGCGCGATACTTCGTATTCGAGTCGAGTCCGTCGAGATTGGCGACGATCGTCTTTGGAACGGGGCGATCGTAATAATGCGCCCAGAAGAACTGCGGCGGCTCGGGGACCCAGTTTCCCGCGGCGTCGGCGCGTTCGAGATCGAAACGGTAGGAGTGAACGACGTCGGGACAGCTCGCCTGGGGAATTTCGACGTTCGCGCCCGATTCGTTCGTTTCCAGAAGATTGAGCGTCGTCCTGTCGGACCATTCGGGGCGCGCGGACTTGAAATATCGCGCGTCGGAATATTGATACGAGTCGACGTCGCCGGGCTTCGAAACGAGGTAGGCGAATTCGTAGAACTCCGGGTCTTTTGAAGCGTTGCAAGGAAGGAGCCGCGTCGAATTGTCGGCGTAGACTTCCATAATATAGAATTCGGCGTAGTTGCCCGAGTCGGCGGGGTATTTTTCATACCGATCGCCTTCGCCGCCGTGACAGATATAACTGAGCGTGCTCGTGCCGAACGCGGAGAAGTTGCCCTGCCACGCGACGCGCGGGTCGGTCAACGGATAGTGCGTATGCCCGGAAAAGTTGACGACGGTCGGGTATTTCTGCAACGTGTCGAAGAGGTCTTCGGCGCCCCAGTCGTCGAGTCCGCGTCCGCCGTAGACGGTCGGGGTGACGGGATAATGCTGGAAGACGAAGATGGGCTTTTCCGGGTCGGCGGCGACGGCCTCTTCGAGTTCGCGCTGGAACCATTCGAGCGCGTACATATAGTCGCCGTCCGCCATCGTGCCTTTTTCGGGGGAAATCGCGATAAACTGGAAGCCGTTGACCTGATAGCGCGCGTTCGGCTCGACGCCGAAGGTCTTTTTCCAGAACGCCTGATTGCCGCCGTAGAATTCATGGTTTCCCATGCAGAGGAGCGTCTTCGTATCGCCGCGAACCTCCTCGTCCATCGTTTTCTTAAAGAGGGACAGCTCCGATTCGATCCCGTGATTGGACATGTCGCCGACGACCATGAGCGCGTCGAGCCGGTCGTATTTCTGTTTGGCGGCGTAATCGTAGGAGAAGCGCATGACGCGGCGGAACCGTCCGACTTCCTTCGCGTCGGGCGAACCGTTAAAGTGAACGTCGCTCGTAACGACGACGCGTAAGACGCAAGGCGGCGCGTCGGGCGCGTCGTCCGCAAGCAGAACGCGGGGCGTTTGAGCGATTACGAAAGCGGAAGCGGCGCCGGCGCCGATTTTCAGAAAGTCGCGACGGGAAGCGAGTCGATTCGTCATAGCAAGTTGCTCCTAAGATGAACGGGTAAGAAGGACGCGTCGTCCATTTTCATTATTGTAGCGCCGCGACAAAAGATTTAACAGACTTGCAAGAGGCGTCTTCGAAAAGACGTCGCGTTTTTTGTAGCAGAACGCCGACGTTCCAAGAACGGGAGCGACTCTTTGCCGAAATTGCGACTACGCAACGCTTAGAATAAAATGATCGAGCGCCCTCGACAATCACATTGGGGGTTTTTCGACGTTTTCAACCCGTGTTTTTCGACGGGCGTGTCTGTCAAGAAATGAAGACGTCAATAATTTAGGTTCAGGATGTTTTACTTGATAAACAAG
>CAMZHY010000141.1 GCA_947307005.1 uncultured Planctomycetaceae bacterium | reverse complement strand
GCACGTGGTGCGGCGCCCCTGCTCGCGAGCAGACTGGACGGCGGGGAGCATAAGACCTGCGAGCATGCCGATGATCGAGATCACGACCAGCAACTCGATGAGGGTAAAACCTGCTTTGGACGTTCTTTTCATTTCTCTTTTCCTTTACAGAACAGAGCGACGCGGTAGGAACAGCCTATCGGCGAGCGCCAATCCGCGCGCGGGGGGATGACTTTGCCCTTGAAATATGATAACGATTTCGATAAACCCGCAGCGAAACCGCCGCGATTAAATCATCGCGCGCCGAAAACCGAACGCGCTATGCTCAAACGGTCGTAAAAACAACGCGCTAAGCTACAAGGATACACGACCGGGCGGCTCTTTTCAAGCGTATTCCGCAAAAAATTTGGCATTTTCGGAAATTTCAAACGCCGAGGACTCGTAGTTTCCCACAATCTCGGCGCCGTCCCCGGCGCCGCGTTTTCGCGGCGGCGCCCGCCCGGTATCCGCATTCGGGCGCCGTCATTCTTCTATTCTTTCCGAATCCCCGACGCTCGTCGCGTCGAACGTGACTCGGAGGTTTTTCGTTTTAACGCTCTCGTCCTTCGCCGCGCCCCACTTCGTCAACGCCTCGGAAGTCTTGATCGAGACCGACGAATCGGCGAACCCTTCGGAAACGACTCGCCACTGGGAAGGTTTCACGCGTTCAAGAAGGAACTCGCGATCGCCGCCGAACTTCTTAAAGTCGACCTTTTGTTCCTTGCACGACTGCTGGAACTTAAAAACGCGCTCCTCAAGCTGCGACTCGTCGTTGAATGAAACGACCGTCCAGAGTTGACTCTGCGAAGGTTTGGTCGCGACCGACTCGGGGGCGTTCCCTTCCGGAGAAGGGGTCATAATGAGCGGTTGAGTCTCGAACTCGGGAATCGCGACGGGAGTAGAATCATGTTCCGCAAGCCAGCCTTTGTTCTCCGGCGCCTCAACGCTTTTGCGAAGGTTGGCGAATCCCGCGACAGCCGCCGCGACAACCGCGACGACAACGCAGGCCGCGACGAGAATCGGAAAAGCTCGCCGCCAAGCGCGCGGTTCAGCGCGCTCAGGTCCGACCGCGCCGCCGTATTGACTCCACGCGGGGCTGTCGTTCAACGCTTTCAAAAGACGGTCGGAAAAGCCGTCGGGAAGAGGCCGTCCAACGCGAGCGACCTGAGCAAGCTTCTCATGAAGCTCCGACGCCCACTCGATTTCCTCGCGCAACGCGGCGTCCGACGACGCGCGTCCGGAGACTTGAGACTTTTCCTCGTCGGAAAGCTCTCCGTCGACGAAGGAGTCTGAAACTTCGTTCCAATCTGAAATTTTCATTATCGACGTTCCTCGACAATCTACTCCGGCGCCGCGCGACTCCGGATTGGATCTCATGCGAGCCGTTAAAACTCGTTTCCATGCGTCGTAGACTCGTCGATTTTACACATTTCGCCAATCAGGGCGCGTAGCCGACCCGTCCAAGCTCCCCTTTCAGGGACGCCCGAGCGCGATGAAGACGACTGCGAACCGTGCCCACCGGAATCGCGAGCGACTGCGCAATCTCTTCGTAGCTCGCGCCGACAAACTCGCGCATGACGAGCGGAATGCGATACTCGTCGGGAAGTTTGTCAACCGCCTCGCGGACGATTCTCGCGTCGTCTTCGCGAATCATCTGGGCGTCGGGCGCCTCCACGTCAGCCGAGAACGCGTCGCCGGCCTCCTCCGAAATCTTTTCGATTGACATGAAGGACCTGCGACGGCGCAACGTTCCAACGGCGCTGTTGTACGCGATCCGGTAAAGCCAAGTGTAAAATTGACTCGTCTGGCGGAAGCCGGAAAGATGAGTCAACGCTTGGAGAAACGTCTCCTGCGTCGCGTCCTCGGCGTCTTCCCTGTGTTTGACGATTGCAAACACAAGGTTGTAGACGCGTTCCTGATACTTGACTGCAAGAATCCCGAAGGCCTCGCGATCGCCATTAAGCGTTTGTCTGATCAGTTCGTGGTCGCTCATTTTTCCGCTCCCTCTGCGTACTGAGACGCAATGACGCCCGGCAAAGTTCCAATCCGCGTTATTTTCTTTTCCCCATCTTCACCGTTGAACGAGGAAAAGAGTCGCGCCGACGTGTGAACGTGAAAATTTCCTATTGTCGCCTGAAGCTATCTCCTATTCGTTAATCGTTTAACAATGTTGCGTTAAGTTCGACAAAACGAAAGGAGGTCGCGTCAGAAGAACGACAAGCCATCGTCTGTTTCATCATAAAGCGCCCTCCAACTGTTCGTTTTTGAGACGTCTCAAAACGATACATTTCGTCGATTCCAACGTGGGTTTTCACCCCCGCCTTTTACCTGTATGCATTTCATTCGCCATTTAAGGAAATATTCTGTCGCTTTTTAAGAAATTGACGATATTTCGGAAGAAAAAACTCGCAAAACAAACGCGCCGACCCGCATTTTTCCGAGCAAAGAAAAATTTTGAAAAAAATTTCGAAAATGGAAAAGGCCGTCTCTCTTCTCGTCTCAAACGACCTAGAACCGTCTTGACGTAATTTCTCAGAAAGACTACGCTCCCTCAATTATCGACGCCTCGGGGCTGGTCGCGCGTTTAACGAGGGGACGACGGGCGACGCTTACGACGGCGATTTCCTGAGTAGACGAGTCGCATTATGAAATCAACGCATAAAAAGCTAACATTGCGTCGACGCAAGCGCGGCTCGCTTCTTGGAAAGATCAAGAGAGCTCTCGGTTGGTCTTTCCTGTTGATCCTCCTCGCCGCGATTTTAGGAGGGAGATTTCTTTACCGCCGCGCCGACTCTGAACTTTCACGAGTCGTTAAAATCACGCTTCAGGAAACGTTCCCGCAAACAGAGGTTTCTTTTGACGCGGCGCGCCTCGACGCGACTCGAGGCCTAAGGCTCTACGCCGTCCAATGGCGACTCCCGGACGCGCCCGAAAACTCCGCGCCAATCTTCCAGGCGGACGAAATCTATCTCGAATGTCCGTTCGAAATCAAAAAAATCGTCGCGCGACAGTTCGAATTGCGACGCGTTGTCGTCGCGCGTCCCGTTCTCAATCTCGCCGCGGATTTCGAACGGCTTCAAAACGATCTACGACGGCTTATGCCCGCGGGCGCGACGCAAAAATCCCCCAACTTCACCGTCGAAATTAACGACGCGACGCTCAAACTCGCTGGAACCTCTATATCGGGAATCAACCTCCGAATCGAACCGGCTGAGACGGAAACGAACGCGCGCTCCCAAACGTCGCCCCCAAACGACGCCAATCGGCAAGAAACATCCTCGCCAGCCGCTGACGCAATCGTCGCCGAGGACGTCGAGCGCGTCGAACACGCGCCAAATTCCGCGACCATAGGATTCGAGAACTATCAGCCTGTCGCAGACGAACAATATCTCGCGCTCGACGACAAGGCGCCGTCCCCCGTCGAATCCGATCGGTTAGATTCAAAAAAGGAGGTAATCGGCGCGTCTCAACCTGGACGCTGGATCGTTCAACTCGACGCGTCGAATCCATTCGTCGAAAAGATAGGCGTCTACGGTAAGATAACGCCCGACGCGTGGAATTTTTTGGGGAACGTCGAAAACCTTGACGTCGGTTCAATTCTTCCCCTCGTTAGCGCAGTCGCCCCTCAAAAAATAACGTTTCTCAATGGCGCGCAGGGTAAAACGTCGTTGGAGTTTGCCGTTTCCGGAACGACGGAAGCGGTCGGCGACGCTCAATGGCGAGTCGACGGAACGCTCGCCAACGCCGCGTTTTCGTCGCCCCTGCTGAAGTACCTCGTCTCAGAAATCTCCGCAGAATATTCCGCCGCGAACGGACTCGTCGAATTCCGTAAAATCAAGGCGACTTGCGGTCAAACGTCGATAAAAGCGGCGTTCCAACGAAAAACCGACCTTTCCGGCGTCCCTTCGAACGTCGCCCGAGCGCGCCTTGACAATCTCCCTGTAACCGACTCGGCGATCGTTCGACTTCTCGACGAACTCAAGAAAACTGGCGCCGCCTCTGCGGAAACTATCGACAAGTTCCTCGACCTCCTCGGCGACTATCGATTCTCGGGAATCGGAAACGTCGACCTTTCGTTGGAAAAATCAGTCGCGACAAACAATGAATGGACCCCGACAAACGTCGCTATCGACGGTCGAAACGTCGAGGCGCTCTGCGTCGGCTTCCCCTACACCCTCGACGGACTCGCGGGACGCGTCACGATTGATCAGAATCAAACCTTTGCCTTCAACCTTGCCTCTCAACGCGACGACGCGCCCGTTAAAGTCCAAGGGCGGTTTGACGAAGTCTTCTCAAATCCAAGGGGGCAAGTCGACATTGTCGCCCGAAACAAAACAATCGACGCGAAGCTTCTTGACGCCGTGGGAGAAGAAAACCGAAAAATCCTTATGGAATTGCGTCCTTCCGGCGTCTTCGACGGAAGGGTTAGGATCGTCTACAATCCCGACGTCGCGCCGAAAGAAGACCGTCTTTCGGTCGAAACGGCGATCAATCTTCGCGACGGTTCAATTCTTTACGACGCGTTCCCGATGCCGATCTCGTCGATCTCCGGGGCTCTCTACATGCGAGACGGCGCATGGGTCTTCGCCAACATAACGGGCAAAAGCGGCGGCGCGTCCTTCGCCTCGGCGGGTTCGCTCGTTTCCGGCGCGGGATACGCCGCTCTTGGACGCGCCTTCGCAGCCGCAAACGCCGGCGAATCAGTCGGAACGACGAATAAAGAAGTTTCTCACGAACTGGAGCTTCTCAACGAGCCGTCTCCGGCCCCAATCGAACGTTTTACGACGATCCCAGCGGTCGCGGGGACGCCCCTTGGCGACGACGGCTGGCGGTTCCTTTTTGCGACGAACGTAGGAAAATTTCCCCTTGGCGAAGAATTGCGAGAGGCGCTAGTCCAAGACGAACTGAGGACCTCTCTAGAGAAACTGCGCCTTGAGGGCAAGGCGGACGGTCAAATCCGCGTCGGTTTCCGAACCGACGAAAAAAAGCTTGCGCTTCAGTTCGACGCGACCCCAATACCCGAATCGACTTCGTTCCAGCCCGAAGGCTTTCCCTTCCCCCTCTCCAACGTCGAAGGGCGCGTCTCATGGCGCGAAGGAACGCTCTCAATCACGGGGTTAAGGGCGCGCAACGGAGCGACGACGTGTTCGGCAAACGTCGTAAGTCAAACGATTCCAAACGTCGGACGCGTCGTCGACGTCTCCGACCTACGCGTCGATCAGCTCCAATTCGACCGCGATTTAAGAAGCGTCGCGACGGAAGGATTCCGAGATTTTCTTGATTTCCTCCAACCGCAGGGATTCTACAACGTCGACGGCGCGATTCGCGTGTCTCAAGGTCTGGAGCCGAACGCCAAAAAAAGAATAGCCTGGGGACTTCGGCTCTCCGTTCAGCAGAGCGCCGTTCGCCCCGGCGTTAATATCGAAGGAATCTGCGGTCGCGCGCGAACCTTTGGCGTCGCGATGGAAAACGCGCAACCTCTCGTCTACGGCGAACTCGACGTCGACGCTCTCTTTTTCAAAGACGCGCAGATAACTAATCTCATGGGGCCCTTCTATTACAACGGCTCCGACCTGCTATGGGGACGACGAGCGCCGTCAATCCGCGCCGTGCCGATCTATCGCGATCCCTTTGTTCGTCGTTTAATCGACGCGGACCCGCTCTATCAAACGGCGATTCGCCCCAACGCGACGCGGCTCGTTCGAGGTCAAAGCGTCGATCAGGCGGGATTCGCCGAATCGCGACAAAACGCCGCGTCAAGATCCGTCCCCCTCGATTCTAGCGAAGAACAGACGAATCAAAGCGCGCCCTTCCCGGAAACGACAATCGAAGGAGGCGATCGTCCCATTCAGGCGGTTGTCTTCGGCGGACGAGCAATCTGCGACGGCGTCTTTCTCGGAGGTCAGGCGCCTCGTTACCGTTTTACGACCAATTTGCAAGACGCGACGCTCGACGAAATGATTCGCGTCCTCTCGCCCGGCTCTAAACCGCTCAAAGGACGCGTGAACTTCAACTCGACTCTCCAAGGCGAAGGAAAGAACATCGCCTCGCTAAAAGGCGAAGGAAGCGCGACTGTTCGCGACGCGCAGCTCTACGAGCTTCCGCAAATCGTCAAAATACTGCAAATCCTGAGCGTCCAAGAGCCGGACGAAAACGCGTTCAGTTCCTGCGACGTCGACTTCAAAGCGTTCGGCGACCACGTCCAACTCTCGCGCGTAGCGCTCGAAGGGAGCGCTCTTTCTCTCTTCGGCGACGGGTGGCTCACGATCAGTCCCAAGGAGCAACTCATCGATCTCACTCTCAGCGCAAGACTCGGCAACTCGAAAAGCCAAATTCCAGTCGTCTCCGACGTTCTCGGCGCGGCGAGCGACCAGGTCTCGCAAATTCGAGTCGAAGGGAATCTCTCCTCGCCGGTTATTCAACAGGAGCGACTCCCCGGTCTAAAAAAGGCGTGGTGGAGCATCTTCCCTGAACAGGAGCCGGAGCCAACTGACAAAGCGCCTGTCGAACGTTCTCGCCCCGTGCGCGACGCGTGGCGGAAACTGATTGGATCGGAATAATAACGCGAGGTTCGCGAGGCGCAAGACCGATCGAAGACGAAGTCGCCCTTGCGCTTTCGCGACGAAACGTTAGAATGGCGCCGAAAAAAAACCGAAAACCTTCGGCGGAACGACTCAATGGCGGATCAGAATAAACACGACGTTAAGCAGCCTGAACTCCTTAATTACTCGGAGAGTTCTTCTTATCGCAGGATTAAATGCGAACATTTCACCCTTGAAGGGTTTTCTCGCGCTCCCGTCATGACGTTCTGGCGCGTTCCTGAGTATAAACTCGGCTTCGACCTCGGCTGGCAGCCGTGGGAGTTCATGGGCGCGCCGAGGTGGTTTGTCTCTCACGCCCACATGGATCACGTCCTCGCGCTCCCCGCTTATATCGCGCGGCGACGAATGATGCAGATGGAGCCGCCGACAATTTATTTTCCCGAGCAGAAAGTCGCCGATCTGCGTCAGTTTCTCGGCGCGTTCTGCCGTCTCGAACAGAGCGCGCTTCCATGCGAAATTGTCGGCGTTCGTCCCGGAGACGAAGTTGAACTTTCGCGAGAGCTTGTCGTCTCCGTTCATAAAACGTGGCACGGCGTTCCGTCGGTCGGCTATATCGTTTGGGAAAGAAGAAAGAAGCTCAAGCCGGAATACCTCGAACTCAGCGGCGTGGAAATTCGCGACCTAAACCTCGCCGGCGTCGAGATTTCATACGAACAGCGCTTCCCAAGACTCGCGTTTCTTGGCGACAGTTCGCCGAGAGGACTTGACGAGAACCCGGACATGTATCTCGCCGACGTCCTCGTCGCGGAAATGACGCACATCTCCCAGCATCGCAACGAACCGTTCCAGCTCCCTGGGCACATGCGGCTCGAAGACTACGTCGAGCGACAAGATAAATTTCAGAATAAGAAAATCGTCGCGTCTCATTTCAGCGTCCGTTATTCTATGCGTGAAATTCAGGCGCGGATTCGTGAAAAACTGCCTGACATGCTCGACGGAAGACTCGTCCTTGTGTAAGACCGCCGTTAAAAGCGTCGCGTTTCAATTTAAGATAACAACGAGGGAGAATCCTGGTCGCGTCCGTCAAGAACGCTACAGGATTCTCCCTTTTAGTGTTTTACGCTCTCGGCAAACGCGAAAAACGGATCCGTAATCTCCCGATAATTATCCTCCCAAGCGCCGCTCGGAACGCTGGAAGTCTCCGGTTTCAGTTCGTTTTCGTCATGTTTCAAGATTGCGCGCGAACCGAATTCAGCCCGCTCCCTAAAGCGTCGCGTTAACGATGTAAAAACGTTATTCGTAATCGACCCGAACGGCGTAAGGCGCTTGAGGGTCGTTGAGTTCGGTCGCGTCCCAAGGATGGGAAACGTACTTGTCGGAAGTCCCGACGACGACGAAAAACAGCGCCTTTGTTTTTTCAGGAACGTCAAACGAAACGGTTCCTTCTCTTTCGGTCTGCGATTTACCGTAAACGCGCTCGTTGTTTTCGAGTAGCGCGACAAATCCGTATCGCCAACCGATCGTTCCATCGAATTCGTTGTACGTTCTTGTTTTTTGTTTCTTCGTCTCTTGGACAAGATATTCGCCGGGATCGTCTTTTGCGAGGGACGAACCGGGATCGAGTCCTTTGAAGTCGATTGTTACGCGATTGCCTCGATTTGGATCTAACTTGACGACGCTAAACCCGTTGATCTCCGGACAGTTTTTATAAGCGATCTGCTTGTATCCGTTTTCGGAATCGTAAAACTGCGCGTCGTACCGTTCGTATTGGTTGTCGACGTAGGCGCGACACGCGTCGAAATCGAACGTTGTAGCCTTAGCGGCGTATTCGTACGTCTCTCGATAGAACGCGTCGA
>CAMZHY010000140.1 GCA_947307005.1 uncultured Planctomycetaceae bacterium | reverse complement strand
ACCGGGAATCATTTATAACGTCCGATACGACAAAGTCCCTCTTGTCGACGTCGCCAATAGCGAAAGAACTTTTCCCAAGGAGTGGATCCTTCCGAACGGGAACGACGTTTCCGATGATTTTCTGCGTTATCTAAAACCGCTCGTCGGCGAAGACATGATTACGCTCCCGATGATCGACGGTCGTCAGCGAATGACGCGCTTCAATCGGATATTCGCTTCAAAACGTCTTCCCGAGTACGTTCCGCAGGCCGATCGTCAAAAACAACCATGATTTCGCGCTTCCACGCTTTTCCTACCCGCCGTCGCCCCATTTAGTCGGACGACGGCGTTTTTCTTTCGGCGACGTCGACGCAAAATAAGATCAAAACTTCTCGTCTTCCGAACGACGAGTAAGCGTCTGGAAATTTTCAAATCCGACTTGTCTAGGCGTCCTTTTTTCTGTACTCTCGCTAGGCCTACGCGTATCGGGTAAGCTTTTCGGCGACACGGACGCCTCCGGAAAGCCCCGCGACGGCGTCGCCGTCGTTGATACGAATTCAGTATGAAGCGCATGACGTCCCGTTTTCAGGCGCGCGGCGCCTCTCGCAAAGGTTCGACAAGACAATGTTTTTTTCATCCGACATTAAGCTCCGCGGGGTCGCTCAGGACGTTCGCCCCTCGGCTCAAGGGACGTTCGGTCCCTGCCTTTTTCATGAAAATCGGAAGAAACTCTTCTTGATCGTCTCCGTCGCAACATTCTTTTTGAACGCTTGCTATATCGACGCTGAAATCGCCTTTGCGCAAAATTCCAACCGTGCGAGAGGAACGGGAAACGTCGCGACTCCTGAGGAAGCGACGGGAACCTCTATTCGTAATTTCGACGCGCTTCGCGCCCTTGATCGCAACTACCTAAACAATCCGGACGGCGGCGAAATTCCCGTCGATGAAGACGACCTCTGGTTTCCTGAAATGGCGCTCGCCAAGAAACCCGCCGGATCGGACGCGGCAAACGTCCGCGTCATTACCTACGAAAAGGGCAAGACAAAAACGCAAACAAACGTCGTCGGTTCCACTCAGAGCGCGCCTCAAAACCTCCAAACGCCCCCCGCCGCTCCGACGTCGTCCTCAAACGCGACGTCTAGGACCGCGCCCTCTCCCGTCGTAAACGCCCAGTACAACGAGGCTCCCAACGCCCCTAACGGAATCCGCCAAACAAGCGGCTTCGCCGATTACCGTCTTGACGAAGGCTATCTCGCGCCCTATCAGGGATTCGCGGGGTATCAACTCGACAATTCGAAACCCGCCTACGTCGCCGCGCGCGAGGAAGCCCCCGCGCCGACGCCAGGCGCAGTAAACAGCGCCGCGCCGGATGCAAACAACGAATTCCCCAGCGCCGAACCTTTTTTTGGCGACGATTCCGCTCCCGCCTTGCCTGAAGTTTCAATTCAACAGGAAACGATCCCGCAAGAGGCGTCCCCCTATGCGTTTGCGCCGAATATCAATTCCGGGCTTGACGCGCTCTTGTCCAACACGGAGACGACGCCCGCCGCTATCGACGAACCCAAAATTAATCCCGTCGATTCTCCCGTTCCGACGCCAGACGAAGTCGCCTTCCCTGAAACGGATTTTCCTATCGTTAACGATCCGCTTCCAGAACTTCCTGAACAGACGCGGGAACAGCCAATCGTCGCCTCCGCTCCCTCTAATATCGCGGAGCCGCCTCTCGCTTCGACTCCCGCGACCGACGTCGTAACCGGCGCCGACGGCGAAGTCTACAAGCCGATCGACCTTCTCGCCGAACCTGAAGTCGACCATACCGTCGTCAACGGAATCGACGAACCGTTCCGCGAATCTTACCGAGCGACCCCCGAGGGGCGCGGTTCCAAGTCTCTTCAGGAAGAACGCGTCGAAAATAACGCCGAAAACGGCCAGACGCTCGAAACGGCGCACCTTTCCGAGGCGGACCTTAAAAATCTTACCGTAGCCGACGTACGGATTTCCGGTCTGGAAATGACCGCGCAGCAGTTCAATAAAATTGTCAAGACGCGCATCGGCGCCAAGTTCAACCAACAGCGTCTTGAAGAAGACAAACGCGCGTTGCTCCAGACCAAACAGTTTATCGACGTCGCCGTCTCGACCTCCTGGTCGCCCGACGCGCCCGATCAAGTCGTCGTCAACTTCGACTTAACCCCGCGAAGAATGATGCGCTACGTCAAAGTCGTCGGCAACCGTAAAATTTCAAAGCACGATATTCTCGAAGAACTTGCGATGCGACCTGGAGAATCCCGCATGGATCCCTACGAGGTCGAAAACGGACGCCTTCGCATCATCGAATTTTATAAGAGCAAAGACTACGGCGAGCCGCACGTTGAAATTCTTCGCGGCGATCGTCCTGAAGACGCGGGAGTCGTCTATCTCATTGACGAAGGACTCAAACAACGCGTTCTCAGCACGAAATTTGTCGGAAATTCCATCGTCAGCAGCGCGAGACTGCACAGTCTTGTTTCCGTTAAGCCCGGCGTATTATACGTCCTCGGAGGCGCCTTCACGCGAGAACGACTCGACGCCGACGTCGAAAAGCTCCTCGAATATTACCGTAATCTCGGATATTTTGACGCGAGAATCGACCGCGAATACGAAGAAGGCAAGTGGTTCGGCGGACTCGGCAAAGACAACGCTTGGGTCTCCGTGCGCTACATCATCGACGAAGGGCCCCGTTACAGGATCAGAAACTTCACGTTCAACGGCAACCGCGTCGTTACGGACGCGGAACTGGAAAAACAACTCAAAGTCAAACGAGGTTCGTACTATCGTTTCGACGAAGTCGAAGCGGACCGCATCGCGCTGCGTTATAAATATCAAGATTTGGGATACGTTCGCGCCGACGTTACGCCGAATCAGATTTTTACGGACGAAGTCGGCGTCGTCGATATTCGATACGATATCAAGGAAGATCACCGCTACCGCGTCAGCGACGTCGTCGTCGATTACGTCGGCTCTGAATCGCGAACGATGACGCCCGTCGTCCTCAATATGCTCGATATCACGCCGGGAGAACTCCTCAACGGTAAGAAAATCCGAATGAGCGAGAACACGCTGCGTCAGTCCGGGTATTTCAACGACAAACCGGCCGACGGGCAACTCCCTGAAATCGCCGTCGTTCCCGACGAGACGAAAATCTATCGTCTCAACAAAGATGGAAGAGCGGAAGTCGTCAGCGACTCCTCTAAAGGCAAGGACGCGGAGAAAAAAAACGCGCGGAGCGACGCCGAGACGACGCGCGGACAAAGTCCCAAAGCGCAACCCGTTCGCAGTCGTGAAAACGTCGCTCGCGGGCAGAGTCCCGAGCCGGAAAGCAGCCGAACCGCGTCTTACGTTCCCTATGAGGAGACGAAAAAACAAACGCAGACTCAAAGTCTCGCTTCTTCGGCGACGTCGGGCGTCGCGCCCGCGTATCGCGCCGTCGCTCCGGTTCTGAACAACGCGACCGTTCCCGCTCCGCGTCCGCAAACCGTAACGACGCCCCAGCGCGTCTCGACTTCGAACGCGCTCGTTCGCGGTCAGACTCGACAGGTTCCGAGCGGTTTCTCGTCGACGACGACGCGAGAAACTCAGGCCTCGTCCGGAGGGTATCGTCCGTACGATTCGTCGTCGCTCGGATCGCAATTCACCGACGGACTCGATTACGCCAATGGAGAATCCGCCAACCTTCTTAATTCCAACGCGTCCCTAGGGCATGAATCCTATCCTCCATCTGGGAACGTTCTCAGCACGGACGATTCCTCGACTCCGGGCTTTTCCGACGGGGTTTACGGCTCGATCGGCAAAGAAATTCTCGACCCCATTACGCCTGAAGAAGACGATATTTACGACGGAACGGTTCTCGTAAAAGTTCAAGAAGGACGAACGGGCATGTTTCAAGCGTCGATCGGAGTCAACTCAGACTACGGTCTCGTTGGAAACGTAAGTTTCACGGAACGCAACTTTAACCTGTTCCGTCCGCCTACCGACCTCTTCCGCGCCGACGGCTGGAACAACGCGTTCCGAGGCGGGGGACAGATATTCAGCGTACAGGCCAGTCCGGGAACGCGCGTTCAGAGTTACCGAGCTTCATGGGACGTGCCCAACGTTTTCAATTCGAAATTCCTCTTCGGCGTCACCGGCCTTTACGGCGAACACTCGTTCGACGAGTGGTTTGAAGCGCGTTATGGCGCCGACCTTCGCGTCGGCCGTCAGTGGACGCCTCGCTTCAGCACGACGCTCAACGGCGGAATCTACAACGTCAAGATCAAGGATCCGGCGGTCGGATTCGTTCCCGACCTCAACGAAGTCGTCGGAACGAACAGGATGTACACGGTCGGCTTGACCGCAGCGTACGACACGCGAAACCACCCGTATTCGCCTTCTGCGGGCTACCTTCTCAAGGGGACCGGCGAAGTCGGACTCGGCGATTATAATTTCCCGCGCGTTACGCTCGACGGACGGTATTACAAGACGTTGCACAAGCGCGTCGACGGAACGGGACGCTGGGTTCTCGGACTTTCAAGCCATCTTGGATGGACGGGCGACAAGACGCCGATCTATGAAAGATATTACGGCGGCGGCTCCCAGAATCTGCGAGGATTCGAATATCGCGAAGTTACGCCCCGTTATCTCCAGACGGGATTTGGCGTCGGCGGAAAATTTGAGTTCTACAATTCGGTCGAATTCTTCGTTCCCGTTTCCGGCGGAGACGAATTCCAACTCGCGTTTTTCGTCGATACGGGAACCGTCGCGGAAAGCATGAAGAAATGGGGACGATACCGAGTCGCGCCCGGCTTCGGGCTTCGTTTCCAGATTCCAATGCTAGGCCCCGCGCCTCTCGCGCTTGACTTCGCGTTCCCAGTCTGCAAAGACCCGAACGACGTCACGGAAGTCTTCACGTTCAACCTCAGCGGCTCGAGATAAGCCGACCCAGCGGACAAGCCGGACGGGCGAATCTTTCACATGGAAGATTCGCCCGTTTTTCGTTTGATCGAACTCGACTCAAACAAGAGGGAAAAGACGACTCAAAATCAGCACGACGATAAAACCGCAACACCCCAAGGCGCCCGTGCCGACCGTCCAGACCTTGAGACAGTCGACCTCGGCGACTCCGGAAGACTTGGAGAAGACGCAGAATCCGCTGTCGTTCATCCAGCTCGCGACCGACGAGCCGACGCCGATTGCCGCGCCCAGATAACCGAGATTAAAACCGAGCGATTCGCTTGTAAGATTCGTCGCCGCTAAAATCGACGCGGAAGTTATCATCGCCGTCGTGCTCGACCCCTGCGCTGATTTGAGCAGCGCGGTCGCGACGAACGCAAGCGTTAGCGCCGTCGCGCCCGAAAGGCCGCCCGTCGAAGCGAAAAGTTCCTGAATACGCTCGCCGATTCCCGACGCGCGAAGCGTCGCGCCATACGCGCCGCCCGCGGCGGTTATCAAAATGATCGTTCCCGCGCTCGAAATCGCCGCGTTAATCTTTTGTTCTAGAATCGAACGCGTCGCGGGACGCGCTCGAGAAAAAAGCGTTGTGAGGCACGCGATAATCGCCGCGATTCCTAGCGCGACGTTCGCGTCGCCCAGAAAATAAAGAACCTGACGCCAACCGGAGACGTCGGAAGCGTCTAAACGCCCGAATGTTTTGACAATCGACGCCGACGCAATGAGCAGCACGGGCGAAACGATAGGAACAAGCGCCAGCCACAGGGGCGGCAACGACGCCGACGACGCGCCGTCAAGCGCGACGCCGTTTGCGTCGACGTCCGAACAATCCGGCGCTTCCAGTTCCGAAAGAACGGAAGAATCGATTTTCGGATTCGGTAGGAGCTTATTGAGGAACCACGCGAGCGACAACGCGAAGGGGAAAAGACAGACCCCGACGCCAAGTCCGATCCCAGCGCAGTTGAAAGTGGAACGCCAAGCGTCTCCGCAACGGCGATCGGTCCCGGCGTCGGCGGAATCGTCGTATGGGAAATCGTCGCGGCAAGCCCGACAGAAAGCAAGTAGAGGATATAATTCTTCCGAACCGAGCGATAGACCGACTTCGCAAGGGGCAAAAGCAGGTAGAACGTCGCGTCGTAGAATACGGGAATCGAAAGAATAAACGCGCCCCCCGCGAGCGCCGCGGGAATCCGTTTCTCACCGAAAAATCGCCGACACGCTAGAACGATGCGGTCGGCGGATCCGTTGTCCGCCATGCACTTGCCGATCGTCGTCCCGAAAACGATCAGCAGCCCGACGTTCCCCGCCGTCGTCCCCAGCGCTTGGCAAACGGTCGTCACAACGTTTCCCGCGTCGAGCGTTCCGCCCGTCGCAAGAGCGTTCCAGAAGCTAACGGTCAACGCGCCCAGTATTAGCGCAAAAAAAGCCCCGACGCGCAGCCAAATAATCGCCCCAACCACGACGACAAGACTGACCAAAAGCATGAGCGCCGGATCCTGCAAGAAACCGAACATCTGGATTCCTCCTTGAACGCGCGCGTTTCGTCAAAGCAAAACGACGCGTAAACGATTGACTATTTCAAGGTTTGCCATTTGTTTTACCGTCTGAAACGTCGCGAAATCGAATCGCGGCGACCCGTCCGCGAGGGATTTTAACGTCGACGTCAAAAGCGCGAAGTTGCGCGAAACGCTTGTCCAGCGCGAGAAAATCGCATGGAAACTCGTCTCCGTTGCGAAGCCAAACATAATCGTGGAACCTGCGAATTTCTCGGATCGTAGCGACCTGTTTCTCGACCCCCGCCTCGCTAGGCTGAGGTTTCAGCAGGACGGCGCCGCCTGGCGGTCGTTTGAAACGCGTCTCGACCCTCGCGAGGCGATCCTCGGTTTCCACGTTCGTCTCGTCGATTCTCGTTACCCGACCGACCGACGAAGTCCCGCTGAGCGCCGAAGAATCGCCTTCGGCGGAAGTCGGCGCGACGAGCCAATCTTCGTTCGGATTTAACGCGCCCGGCTCAACCGCGTTTGTCGGCGTCAAAAAAGCGAAAAACAGAAGAAGCGCGGCGAAACAACGACGACGCCGCTCGGGCTTGTCTGTTTTATACGTTCTTACCGTCATTGCGCGTTCGACTCCTTACGGCGTTAAATCGTCCCGTCCGCCGCGCTCTCAATATAGAACGCGGACGCCCTCGCGTCAAGAAACGCGACTTTGATAATAATTGCAAAAAATTTCGTCGAGGGCGTCTCTTTGAAACATTTATTGTTATACTTAACGCGTCGAGATTGAGGTTCGCCATTAATCGCGTCTCGACGCCTTCGCGCTTTTTCGGTTTTAGTAGCAATCAGGACATTCAGGTAGATTCATGAACGAACTCGAAAACATGTTCGACGCCCCCTCGACGCCCGAATCAACAGCAAGCGACGCTCCCGCCTCGTCCAACGACGCCATGGCGGCGTCGATTGTGGAACAATCGGAGCGGGACGTCGCCAAAGCGTCGATTCCCGACGACGTTTTACGCCGATTCGCCGACGTCTACGCTTCGTTAAACCGAGAGTTGAACAAAGTTTTCGTCGGTCAGCCGGAACTCGTTCTCGGGTCGATCGTCGCGCTTTTCTCGGGCGGTCACGTCCTCGTGGAAAGCGCGCCGGGACTCGGAAAAACGCTATTTGCCTCCGCGCTAGGGCGCGCGCTCGGATGCGACTTCGGACGCATCCAGTTCACCCCGGACCTCATGCCGTCCGACGTGGTCGGCGCCCCCGTCTTTAACGTCAAGACGCAAGAATTCCAGTTCCGCGCCGGTCCGGTCTTCGCCCAGATTCTGCTTGCCGACGAAATCAACCGCGCGCCCGCCAAGACGCATGCCGCGCTCCTTGAAGCGATGCAGGAGGGCGCCGCGACCGTCGACGGCGTCTCGCACCCGCTTCCCTCCCCCTTCTTCGTAATCGCGACTCAAAACCCAATCGAATCCGAGGGCACGTACCGACTGCCGGAAGCGCAAATCGACCGTTTCATGTTCAAAATCGTCGCCGACTATCCTTCTGAAAGCGAAGAACTCAAAATCCTCGCCGACCATGGCAAGAACGTCGCCGTTAAAGAAAAACTCGAGGCCGTTCAACCGATTCTCGACGCCCAAACGATCCTCGAACTGCGCAAAATCGTCAACGACGTGTACGTCGCCCCGCAGCTCTTCGACTACATCAACAAGATCGTCCGCGCCACGCGTCAGTTTCCGCGTCTGACGTTCGGCGCCTCGCCGCGCGCGGGAATCGCGCTCACCCAAGGCGCGCGCGCGCTCGCGATCTTCCAAGGACGCGCCTTCGCGACCCCCGACGACGTCGCGCGTCTCGCGCTCCCCACGCTCCGACATCGCGTCGCCATATCGCCGGAAGCCGAAATCGAGGGGAGGAGCGTCGACGAAATCCTTTCGTCCCTCGTCCGTTCAATTAGCGTCCCAAGAATATGAGCTTTACGATGACGGCAGACGCCCATCCCCTTGTT
>CAMZHY010000139.1 GCA_947307005.1 uncultured Planctomycetaceae bacterium | reverse complement strand
CAACCGGAGCTCGCCCGCGCCAATTCGACCAACGACGGGCGAGTGATCTTTACCGACGCCGTATTCGCCGTCGTACAAGGGAACGACGACAAATTTAACCTCGCGTTCGAAAACCGTTCTTTCTGGCGTTACCGCAACGCATTTCATTCTTGCGATCCTTAAAGGGGGGCAAATTCAAACGACAATCGCACTCTTCGTCGCCTTAAATGGAATCTCGTCGAAGAACGTTACTTTTTACGCGCTTCCGACTCCATACGTTCCGCCTGCTCCGCAGCCTGTTCAACTGAACCGACGTAAAGAAACGCCTGTTCCGGAAGATGATCCCACTTGCCGTCGCAAATCTCATTGAAAGAACGAATCGTGTCTTTAAGCGGCGTGATCTCGCCCGGCTTGCCCGTAAAAACTTCCGCGACCAAAAACGGCTGAGAAAGGAATCTTTCGATTCGTCTCGCTCGATGAACGACAAGTTTATCCTCTTCGCCCAGTTCGTCGACGCCGAGAATCGCGATAATATCCTGAAGCTCGCGATACTTCTGAAGCATCTTCTGGACGCGACGCGCGCAGGAGTAATGTTCGTCGCCGACATACTGAGGATCGAGAACGCGACTCGATGAAGCAAGCGGGTCGACGGCGGGATAGATACCCTTTTCAGAAATCGAACGTTCGAGATAGACGAACGCGTCCAATTGTCCAAACGCAGTCGCAGGGGCCGGGTCGGTTGGGTCGTCGGCTGGCACGTAAACCGCCTGAACAGAGGTAATTGCGCCGCGATTGGTCGACGCGATACGCTCTTGAAGAGCGCCCATTTCAGACGCTAAGGTCGGCTGATATCCCACGGCGGACGGCATGCGTCCCAGAAGCGCCGAAACCTCCGAACCCGCTTGAGAAAAGCGGAAAATATTGTCAATGAACAGAAGAACGTCGGAACCGAGATCATCGCGGAAATATTCGGCCATCGTTAGCGCCGAAAGCGCGACGCGAAGACGCGCCCCAGGCGGTTCGTTCATCTGCCCAAAAACCATCGTCGTCTGATCGAGAACCGAACGTCCGGTAGAACCAATCTTCGCTTCCTTCATCTCGCGCCAGAGGTCGTTTCCTTCGCGAGTACGTTCGCCCACGCCGGCAAAAACGGACGCGCCGCCATGCGCGCTGGCGATACGCGCGATAAGTTCCTGAATGATGACCGTCTTGCCGAGTCCCGCGCCGCCAAAAAGACCGGCCTTACCGCCTCGAACAAAAGGCGTCAATAGGTCGATTACTTTAATGCCGGTCTCGAAGATCGTGGACGTCGTCGCCAACTCTGAAACGGCGGGAGCGTCGCGATGAATCGGACGATACTCAGTCGCGTCGACAGCGCCTTGTTTATCGATCGGCTCGCCCAAAAGATTGAAGACTCGACCCAGCGTCTTTTCGCCAACGGGCACCGACACGGGCGCGCCGGAGTCGACGCATTCCATACCGCGAACAAGACCGTCGGTGCTTCCTAGGGCGACGCAACGAACGCGCCCGCCGGGAAGATGCTGCTGAACCTCGCCTGTCAAATGGACGCTAATCGTGTTGAGTTCGCAATCAATCTTGACGGCGTTATAAATAGCGGGCAAGCGCCCTTCGGTAAACTCCGCGTCAAACGTAGAGCCGATCACCTGGGTAATGCGACCGATGTTCTTGTCGTTCTGGTTCATAAGTTCACAACGCTCTGATCTCTGCGCGGCGAGGTCGCGTTTCGCTACCGTGTTGACGGAAATCAAGCCGACGCCGTTTTGAAATCTTTATGTGGATATGTAAAGTAAAATGGAATTCAACTAGAAGGGCGATCAGACGATAAACGTCCGAACCTCGTCGCGTTACTGCAACGCGCTCGCGCCGCTGATAACTTCGATAATCTCGTTGGTAATTTGAGACTGACGCGCTCTGTTGTAGGAGGTCGTCAACATCGAAATCATCTGGTCGGCGTTATCCGTCGCGGCCTTCATCGCCATCATGCGGGCAATTTGTTCGCTCACAGCCGCGTCGAGAAACGCTTTAAAGAACTTAATTCTAAAAGAGTACGGAACAACCTCGTCCAGAATGCTCTTTGGCGAAGGAAGGAATTCATACTCAAGACGCGCGGAACGCGTTTCGTCCTCATCTTCAATTTCGCTAGTCATTGAAGAAAGAGGAAGCAACGTCTCGGAAGTCGGAAACTGTTTCGAAAGCGAAACAAATTTGCAAAACACGACGTCGACGCGATCAATATCGCCCGTTCTGTAACGTTTAAGGGCGTCGTCCGCCAAAACGAGGACGTCTTCATAGGTCGGTTTGTCGTCAAACTGCGTGTAGGAACGAGCGATCTCAAATCCGTGATAAGACAGATAAGAAACGCCGCGTTTCCCGGAAACAACGAGTTCAACTTCGCCATATTCGTCCTGAAGTTCTCTAAGGCGAGCGACCCCCGCGCGCAAGACGCCGGAATTATACCCGCCGCACAAACCGCGATTGGCCGAAAGAATGAACAGGACGGCCTTTTTCTTCGTCGATCGTTCGGCAAGCAAGGGGTGTTCCGCCTTAAGTCCGGCTTTTGCAAGGTCGCGAACTAAACGGACGATTCTCTTCGTGTAGGAATCCGCAGCCACGGCCCTTTCCATTGCGCGACGGAATTGGGCGGTTGAAACCAACTCCATCGTACGAGTAATCTTCCGAATATTCTTAATCGATTTTCGACGCTTGTCGAGCGCTCTAGCTTTTGCCATTGTTTAGTCGATTAAATGAATGCGCATGACTGACGACCGTCGCGTTGGGACTCAAACCAACGCGACGCCTAAAAATCGCAAACGTCGGATCAAAGTTCCGCGAAGCTAACAAGCCGCCGGGCTCCGTCGACAAAATCATCCCGCAACTTCTGAAGCGGTAAAAGACGCGTTGAATTCTCCAATCGCAGCCTCGATTCTTTCAGCAAGCTCGTCGCCAATTTTACTATCGAGGGCCTTAATCTCGTCCCACAAGGGCTGATTCTTACGATGGAACCAAGAGATAAACTCTTTTTCCCAATCGCGAACCCTATTGAGAGGAACGGCGTCGATAAAACCTCTGGTTCCGGCATAGATCACGAGGACTTGATCAATCACGTCAAGAGGTTGGCAAACGCCCTGAATCAACAGCTCGTTCATACGGTAACCGCGATCAAGGCGCTGCTGCGTCGCGGCGTCGAGATCAGACCCAAGCTGGGCGAACGCTTCAAGTTCGCGGAACGCCGCGAGGTCAAGACGAAGACCGCCGGCGACCTGCTTCATCGCCGGAATTTGAGCGGAACCGCCCACGCGCGAAACCGAAATACCCACGTTCATCGCGGGACGTTGACCTCGGAAGAAGAGATCCGGCTGGAGATAGATCTGACCGTCTGTGATGGAGATCACGTTCGTCGGAATATACGCGGAAACTTCGCCCTCTTGAGTCTCGACGATTGGGAGCGACGTCATTGAACCGCCTCCAAGGTCGTCGGACAGCTTAGCGCTTCGCTCAAGCAAGCGACTGTGACAGTAAAAGACGTCGCCGGGATAAGCCTCGCGCCCGGGCGGACGACGCATGAGAAGCGAAAGTTGACGATATGCGACAGCCTGTTTCGAAAGGTCGTCGTACACGATTAACGCGTGCTGACCGTTGTACATAAAGTACTCCGCCATCGCGGCGCCCGCGTAAGGAGCGATATACTGCAAAGGCGCGGGAGAGCTGGCGCCGGCGACGACGACGGTCGTATAATCCATCGCGCCATGTTGACGCAACGTTTCAATGACGCCGGCGACCGTCGAATCTTTCTGACCAATCGCAACGTAGAAGCATTTGACGCCCGTTCCTTTTTGGTTGATGATCGCGTCGACGCCAATCTGCGTTTTGCCTGTTTTACGGTCGCCGATAATGAGTTCGCGTTGTCCTCGCCCGATCGGGGTCATCGAATCAATCGCCTTGATACCGGTCTGGAGAGATTCTCGCACCGGTTGACGATCCGCAACGCCAGGAGCGGGACTCTCGACAAAACGATATTCCGTCGTCGCGACCGGCCCCCGTCCGTCTAGGGGATTTCCAAGAGGATCGAGCACGCGACCGAGCACGGCGTCACCTACCGGCGTTTGCAAAAGTTTGCCCGTCGCGCGAACTTCGTCTCCTTCCTGAATCTTGAGATAATCGCCTAGAAGGATAACGCCAACGCTGGTTTCTTCGAGATTGAACGCCAACCCTATAACGCCGTTTGGAAATTCAAGCATTTCGCCAGACATAACGCCGGAGAGCCCGTAAACTTGGGCGATGCCGTCGCCAGCCTCGATAACGCGACCGACCTCGCGGACGTCGACTCGCGTTTCAAAATGCTCAATTTCCTTCTGGATTACGGAAGCAATCTCGTCGGTTTTGAATTTCATGGGCGCTCCTGTCAATCATATCTTGGCGCACTTTATTCAGTTGACTCATGATAGAAGCGTCGTAGACGACGTCTCCGACGCGTATGACAATCCCGCCGATCACGTTAGGATCGACTTTATGAAGAAACATAGGCTCGCCGCCGACAAGTTTCCGTAAACGGGAAGCAAGTTTGATTTTCTCCGTTTCGTCAAAGGGAGCCGCCGTCGTAATTTCGACGGGGACTCGCCCTTTTCTTTCGTCGTCAAGCCTTCGACAAGCAAAGCAGATCTCGCGCAACATATCCATCCGACCGCGTCGAGCGAGCGTCTTAAGAAAATTCCTAAAGACAGGCGTCGTCGCGCGACAAACTTCGTCGATTATCCGTTGTTTTTCCTCGACGGTTACGTTAGGCGAGGCAAGAATCGCCTCAAACTTGGGGTAGCCGTCGCAAATCTGCTTAATGAACGAATCGTAATCGTCGCGAACTTCGGCGAAAGACGTCTGAGTCGAATCGCTTGCGCCTAGAAGAGCCGTCGCGTAAATCTCCGCGAGTTTCTCGCGCGTCGCGTCGGCGTCGAGTTTCGCCGCATATTGGGCGTCTTGTTCTATATTCTTACTCATAGAGCAACGTTTAACCGAGTTCATCTCGCGCTAAAAGCGCATGGGAACGACCCCAAAATAATCGTCCGCGCCAAACTAAGCGGTTTCATTGTTCACCGCGTCGGCAACCGCGCTCTCAATGAGACGCGCGTGCTTAGCGGGATCCAGTTCTTCCTTGATGATCTTACCGGCGAGGGTCGTCGCAAGAATTGCGCTCTTCTCCGCAATTTCATGGAGCGCGACGTCGGAAGCGTTCTGAATATCCCTTAACGCGCGTTCTCGTTCGTCGGCGGCTAATTGCCGCGCCTCGGCGACGACCTCGTCCGCTTGCTTCTGAGCGTCGATTTTAGCGTCGGCTAGGATTCTACGGACCTCTTCCTCGGAATCTTCAAGTTTCTGGCGATACTGCATGAGGAGGTCCTTCGCGTCGGCGGCGCTTTTCTCCGCCGCAGCGAGACGATCCAACTCGTTGCGTTCGCGTAGATCCAAGGCTTTGACAATCGGACCAAACGCGAACAGCCAAAGAACGAAAAGAAGAATAACGAAAACGACGGCGGTCCAAATCGCTAGGTCCGTCTGCCACGCCAGAGGTTCAGGTCCTTTTTCCTCTTCCTCAACTTCAGCCGCAAGAATGGAAACGGAACTCGTCCAATAAGCGAACGCGCCTGTCGCGAAGACGAACGCGTCGTTCAAGGCTCTACGAACGCGCGACTTCGTTTTGAACGTTTTAAGATTCATGCTGATTCCCCAGACGTTAAGCGTCAAGACGCCTTGCTCCGCGGAAAGCGGCGCGAAGGCAACTGCGTGTCGACGTGTGGATCACTTCAACATGCAAACGATCAGCGCGAAGAAAGTAACGCCTTCAATAAGAGCGGCGGAAATGATCATTGCGGTGTTGATCTTACCGGCGACTTCCGGTTGGCGCGCCATACTCTCAACGCTCGAGGAACCGATGCGCCCAATGCCGAGCGCGGCGCCGAGAAGAACAATACCGGCGCCAATACCGTAGAGAGAATGAAGGTCGACGGAACTCGACGCGGCCTCCGCGACGGCGTCGGCGGCGGTTTCCTGCGCGAAAACTGCGCAAGGAGCGCAGACAAGAGCGACAACAAACAACAACGCGACGATTTTGACGAGCTTGTTCACGAAAAAACTCCTAAGTCTAAGGGGCTGGCCACCGAAAAACGAACAGGGTCGACAAATTCTCAAAACACCGCTAAAACGGTCATTCGAAAACAAACGACTCCCTCGTTACGGAGACTTCGCCGTTCTACGTGGATCGCGCCGTCTCCTGCTGCAAACGCCGAAACATGCGCGACAAGTTTTATTTATCTCTAAAATCTCGGCTTCTTAAAAGAGTCGAGAGAACTTACGATCAATGCTGATGTTGCGCCATCCCGATAAAAATGGCGGACAGGAACATGAAAATGTAGGCCTGTAGGAACGCGACGAAAAGTTCAAGCATATTCAGGCAAACGCTCATTAACACGCTTGCGAAGGTCACGCCAAGCCAAAGGACAAATTTGTCCGCCGTCGCGGCGATAAAACCGAGCATTACGGCAAGAACAAGATGACCGGCAAACATATTTGCCAAGAGTCGAACCGCCAAGACGACGTGTTTGATAAAGAGTCCTAGAACTTCAATAACAAAAAGCATCGGCTTGAGGAATATCGATAGAACGAAGGGAAGTTCCATATGAGGAACCTGTCCGACCCAAAATCCAACGATCCCGAATTTTTTCATACCCGAACAAACCAGAATGACAAACGTTGAAAGGGCAAGAACAGAGGTCGTTGCAAGCGCGCCCGTCGGAGAGGCGCCAAACCAAGGGATAAGTCCCGCGAGATTGCAGAAGAGCACGAAGAAAAAAACGGTCCAGAGATAAGGCGTAAAACGATCCGCGTCCTTCTTACCTATCGAGGGAACAATAACCTCGTTTCTAAGGTAGAGCAGAAAAACCTCGAGGAGATTCCAAAATCGACCGCGAAGCGGTTTGCCTGATCTCATTTTGACGGCAAGCGGCACAAAAAGCAGTATCATCAGAACCGCCGCCGCAACTTCGACGACCATGAAGCGCGTCAACTGCACTCCGCAAATCGTGGGGAGTTCTAAATGAACCCCTAAAAATTCGGGTAGGTGATAAGCGGAGCCGTCCGAGACGTGCTGCGCCAATTCGCCCATGTTCACCAATTCGCCGCTCATATCGCGCACTTTCTGGAAGAAACGCCGTCATCCGCCTGATCGACGCGTCAATCTCAGCCCCGTAATCAGGAAGATTTCAACGCGCGGCGATTCTTCAAACGCCCAAAAAACAAAGCCCGTTTGTCGTTCGTGAAACGACGCGTCCGGACGAACCTCAAGGTATCAGACCTAGATTCGCCGTTTGTCAATCGTCTCGACATACCCCTTCTGAAACTCGTCTTCAGACGGAATCGTCAACCACACGTGGAAAGGCGCGGTCAAAAAATAGACGATCAGAATTCTGAGCGTCGCCGCTCGAAAACATTCGTCGTCCATCCGAATAAGGCAAAAGAGGACGAGAACGCTAGGAACGCCGGTGCGTCCCAACAGCGCCAGCGCGTATTCCGCGACGCCCCAGAAGCCCGCGCGTCGGCAAAACGCAACCAACGCGAAAGACGAAACGCCGCCTAATACGCAGATCGCGGCGCAAAACGCCATACTTCCGAGGTTCAAGGAATCGGGCGCCGTTCTCGCGCCGATAAACAGCGCGATCGTCCACGCCAACGAGGCGTAGCCGACGTAAACGACGGCTCGACTCGCAAGACTCTTCATCAAGGTTCGTTCCACAAGGTTTCGGTCATAGCGACGAAAAAGAAATCAACGCTTCTTCTTCGCCCCCAATTGACGCAAACGTTCGCGCGCGTCTTCGTCTTCAAGTCTTTTTGCCGTCGCAATTACCCCGGCGACGAAAGCAAAAACGCCTATCGCCGCGCCGCACAAAATTCCAACCGGCGACCATCCGTACGTTCGGTCTAGGAACCATCCAAACCAAACGAGAACCGCAAACTCGGCGGAATACGCGGTTATTCGCGCAACCCACGCGTATCCGACGACCAAGGGAGAAAGTTCTTCCTCTTCTTCGTCGCCGTCAATCCCAAACGCGGAGTTCAAGGGTTGAACGTCATTTTCAGCGTCAGAGTCGTTTTTCACGCCGTTTTCCTATCGAAACGCTTGCTTCCTCAAGGCGACGTTCACGACTCTAGCCGACAAACGACGCGGTGGAAAACAAGCCGCAAACGCCGCTAGTATTGAACCAGAAATGCGCCTTTTGTAAAGAGGGTAAAAAATAAATAGACAAACAGGGGGATTTAGCAAAAAACAAAAATTCAGAAGTCGTTGACACGTTTCTGCTCAAATTAATAACGCGAAAAAATTGCCGGCGCAATAACGAGCCATGCCGTTATTCCATTCTTCATCACATCGAAAACACTGAAGCAAAAATTGA
>CAMZHY010000138.1 GCA_947307005.1 uncultured Planctomycetaceae bacterium | reverse complement strand
GAAGACGACCGAGGAAGACCTCGTTCAGTTCTGCAACGACCTGCCGCGCTACAAGCGTCCGCGCAAGTTCATCTTCGCGGAGGTGCCGCGCAACCCGACGGGCAAGATCGAGAAGCCGAAGCTTCGCGAAAAATACTGCGGCAAGAGCCTCGTCGCGACGCAGATCGAACTGTGATTTTCCCGACGGACGGGGGCGGCGTCAGACTTGAAGTCGCCTCCGTCCGCGGATTTGTCGCGTTTCCGCGCGCGGGATTTTCCAAAAAAGAGCAAGCGGCTCCTTGACGCTAACCGAATAGCATATAGAATAGCGTTAGTCGTTTGCGATCGTCGATTTTTCGGCGCGTAATCGTTTTGCGACGGTGGGAGTAGCTCAGCTGGATAGAGCATCGGATTGTGGCTCCGAAGGTCGGGGGTTCGAATCTCCTCTCCCACCCTGAGAACCGAAAGCGGCGTTCGCCCTTTCGGTTTTTTCATTTCTTGCCCGTCGCGTCTCGCCGTCAACGCCAAGACGCGCGTTTTTCCTCTTGGACGCGCCGGATTTTTTCGTCATAATCCGCGCCCGCCGTCGTCCCGTTTTCCCCCTTCCCCGAGCCTTGAACCATGAGCATTGAAAAGACTGACGCGATCGTCCTCAAAACGGTCGATTTTATGGAGTCGAGCCTTGTTCTCACGGTCTATACCCGCGATCTGGGAAAGGTTCGAGGACTCGCCAAAGGCGCCCGAAGACTCAAAAATCCCTTCGAAACTTCTCTTGACCTCCTCGCCTCGATTAAGCTAACCTTTATCAAGAAGAATTCCGACGCGCTCGACCTCTTCACGGAGGCGAAGCTCGCGCGGAGATTTCGGCCCAACCGTCGGAATCTCCGGGGACTTTACGCGGGATATTACGTCGCGGAACTCCTCGATTCCATGACGGAAGATTACGACCCGGACTCGGAACTTTGGCGACTGACCGACCTGACGCTCGCGTCGCTGGCGAAGCGCGGACGCGTCGGCTCGCGGATTTTCGCCTTCGAGGCGTTTCTCCTCGACGCGTTCGGGGAGTTTCCGTCCGTTCGGAACTGCGTCGAATGCGGACAAGAACTGCCCCTCGATCGCGTCGACAACTTGGAACGAAAGATTTGGTTCGAAAACGACCGAGGCGGCGTCGTCTGCCGGGACTGCCTCGCGAAAAAGCGCACGCTGGGACTGGTCCCCACGACGATCGGCGCCCTCAAAGCGCTCGAGTCGGCGCGGGACGCCGCGAGGAATATGCTCCTCTACAACGTCGGAGGATCAGTATGAGCGCGCCCGCAACGCGCCCGTCACGACCCTCGACCAGATCGAGCGCAGCGCGGAAGTCGTCCGCGAGTCGCTCGACCGCGAAACGCTCGGCAAGCTCGAAAACTTCGACCCCGGCGCCCGCGAGTCGCTCCGCGAACTGCTGGATCGCTACCTCGAGAGGATCGCTCGCCGACGTCTGCGAACGCGCCGATTCCTCCGATACGCCGCCGGGAAAGACCTCGAGCCGCCGACCGAAGACGAATCGACGCGCGAACTTGAACTTTGCGAAGCGTAACGGCGTTGGTAGAACGGTCGCGGTCTGCGCGAACGGCGGATGGAATCGACGGCGTCCTTTGCGTTGCAAACGCGAGCGAATAAGACGTCCGCGTCAACGAACGCGGACCTATGGGGCGTCGCGCCCGAAAGATATGGAATAATCACACGCCCGAAGGCGCGAAACAAAAGCGCCTTCGGCGCCAAGGACGGCCTGATGAGACTATTACACGTTAAAGGAGTCGCGATTCTACTTGCCGCGACGCTTTTCGGCGCGTTCGGTTGCCAGCTTTGCGTCTACGACGACGAGCTGCCGCCGCCCCGGCCCGTTTATTACGTCCCCGCGCTCCCGCCGGGCCCGCCCGCCCCGCCGCCTCCGGGTCGGTATATCTACGCGCCCGGTCCCGTCTACGTCGCGCCTCCCGCGCCGCGCCCCGGTTACGACGTGAGCTTCACGTTTCGAGGGCAGGCCCCCGAAGACGATTTCCCGACCGTCGACGATTTCCCGACCGTCGACGATTTCCCGACCGTCGATCCCGATTACGTCGCGCCCCCGGAATCGAGCGAACTCCCGGAACTAGCGCGAAGCGGAGCCAAGGTCGCCGAACCGTCGGGTTCTCTTGAGCATATCGAAGAATTCTCGCCGCGCGCGCCGAAACGCGAGTCGATCGCCGACGTCGAGGAGAAGGAACACGCCGTCGACGAAAAATATCAGGCGTGGCTCAAAAAACAGGAGAAGAAAAAGAAGAGTCTCGAAAACGCGAAGACGCCCCGATATCTTCAGCCGATCGACAACTCCGTCCTCGACGACGAAAACGGCCCCTTCGCGCGCGTTAAGGAGCAGGAAGAAGACAAAACCTTCATGCGACGCGTCACGACCGACGCGTTCTCCATGATGATGGACTCCGAGCAATCAAACCGCGAACTTGAAGATTGGGAGAAGGAGACGCCGACTCCCGTCGACTGGTCGAAATACGCGATCAAACTCGACACGATTCGCGGCTGGTTCGGCATGGGGCCCGACGAACAGGCGGCGCTGGAATACATGCGTCGCGCGTGTCTCAAGCAGAAAGAGTACGAGAAGACGAAAGACCGCAAAACGCTCAAAGAGGCGGCGCAACTCTATGAAAAGGCGGCGGAACGTTGGCCCGGCCCCGCGCTGCGTCCGCGAGAAGCGAAAAAGAACCCGTTCAGCGCCCCGAAGAGCGGCACCCTCATCGAGGAAGACGGACTCTTCTTCGCCGGCGAATGTTGGTTCTTCTACCGAGACTTCAGCCGCGCCGTCTCATGCTATCGCGCGCTCGTTTCAACCTATTCCAGCACGATCTATAAGCAGACCGCGATGAAGCGCCTCTTCTACATCGGCAACTACTGGATCGAATGTTGCGAGAAGGAGAACGACGGCGAGGACGAAAAGGGCAAGCCGGTCTTCCGAACCTTCGCCGCCGCGCGAAAGGCGTACGAAGCGATCTTCCTCAACGACGCGTCCGACTCCGGACTGGCGCCCGCCGCGCTCTTCGCGCTCGCGAACGCGTATATGCGACGCGGCGTCAAGCAGGGCGACGGCTCTTACGACAGCGCCGCGCAGTATTATCGGCAGCTTTACGAACTGTATCCGGGGAGCAAATACGCGGAAGACGCGGTTCGGCTCCGCATGATCGCGCTGCATCGCTCTTATCAGGGCGTCTATTACGACGCGGGCCCTCTCGAGGAAGCGGGGCGTCTCGCGGAAACGATCCTCAAGAGCGGTCGCGGCAATATGGACGTCGTCTACGAGGAACTGGAGAATATCAAAGAGGAGCAGGCGAAGCGTCTCTACACGCTCGGACAGTATTACGAGCGTCGCGGAAACTACGCGTCCGCGAGAAGTTATTACAACCGTCTCGTTCGCGAGCATCCGACGTCGGAATACGCGTCGATCGGCGCGCAGGCGTACGAGAAGATCGAGTCGAAACCCGCGGAAGCGGACCAGCTTTCGTGGATCCGCCCCGTCGCGCCCTTCCTGCCGAAATCTCAGAACGAGTATTTCGAGGAGGAGCCGGACGCAAAGCTTTCGCAAATCGCGCGGCGCGAAGAACGCCTCGACGATATCGGACGACGCGACCGATCCTCCGAAGAGTCGATCGCCCGAAACGATTCAGGCGACGAACCCAATGCGAAAACCGCCGAAAAGCCGACGGGTCGCGTCTTTAAGTAACGTTGAACTCCCCCCGTCGGAAATCGAATCACACGCCCATGAAAACAGCGAGTCGAACCCTTTCAGCGCGCGTCGCCGCGCCCTTTCGCGTCCGCGTAAAGGCGGCGTTCGCGCTCGCGCTCGTCGCGGCGCTCGTCGCGGCGTTCGCAGGCTGCGGCTGTCTTCGGGGCTATCAGGTCGGCCCTTACGGGCTGTACAATACCGATATCAAAACGGTCTACGTCCAGATGGTCGACGCGGACACGTATCGGACCGCCTTCGGCGAACGTCTCACGGAAGCGATCTGCAAGAAGATCACGGAGCAAACTCCGTACCGCATCGGACTCGCCGAAAACGCCGACTCGCTCCTCGCGGTGCGTCTGACCTCGGAAACGCAGTCGATCGCCGCTTACAACCGCTACGACGACACGCGCGAAAAGAACGTCCGACTCGCCGTCACGGCGGTCTGGAAAGACTTGCACAGCAATAAGATCATGGGCGAGACGACAATCCCGCCCGTGAGCATGAACGACGGCGTGACCGTCGAATCCAACGCCTATCTCGTCCCCGAGATGGGACAGTCGACGACGACCGTCCAGCAGGAAGCGATCGAAAAAATCGCCGAACAAATCGTCGGTCTCATGGAAACGGCGTGGTGATCGATTAGGCGCAAACGACGGACGTTCCCATAGTTATCCACGACGACTAGCGCGGGTCCGCTCCGATCTCTTCGGCGAGCGACAGGGATTGTTTCTAAACGGTTCAGTTGTTTGTCAAAGCGCGAATCCAGAACGGACAAATTCTTATTAATTAGAAAAACCATTCTCAAAACACTCGCGAAAAAATTTTTTAAAAAAAGTTTGAAACGAGTCTTGACGAGGCTTTGCCTTTGCATAGAATTTGCCCCGTTATTGAGAAGACGGGTTGTTTGAAAGCGCGATTCTCTCTGTAACGTTGGAGGCGTTGGTCGTTGCGAGGCGACGACCGACATTCTTGCTCTCTTCGCTCGGGGATGGGGCGAAGGTCGACGAAGATCTCCCAAGCGTTTCTATTCAAATTCGGCGCGACGTTTGTCAGTTGAACGTCGCGAATTTTTGTTTTGACGCTTTCAAAATGCGGCAAAATTGAAAACGGAAGGCGAAAGGCGCGTATTTTTTGGAACCTCGTCGCAACGAAGACCGACGCTGATAACCCCGCGATTCTCGCGCTTGAACGGAACGTCTTATAAACGCTGTATTCGTTTATTATTACCTAACAACTTACGCCTTTTTAACATATAAACTTGATCGCCGATGTAATCAGAAGGAACTAGCGGCGTTATTACCGCGTTTAACGCAAAAAGGAGAAAGAAATCATGGAATTCAAAAATTCGTTTTCAACCTGCGCGGGTCGAGATTTTGAGGTTTTTGCGAAGACCGCCAAGTCCAATCTAAACACTTTTTTCGACTATCAAAATGAACGCGCGCGCTGCGATTATGTGCTGGAAAACGCTGATTCCCCCCAAAAAACGCCCCTCTCCTTTTCCGCGAAGTTTTTTTCAAACAAGTTCCATTTCTGCATCACGACGCGGGAATTCGCCGACCTCTCGAAAGAGAACAAAGCGGCGACGGCGAAAGCGCTGGTCCGTTTGAATGCGAACGCGGACGTCTGCGACGCCGGTTTTATCACTTTTTCGCATCGACCCCATGTCGGATTTTCCGCGTCAATTGTCGTTATGTACGGCAATAACAACAGCTTAGAACTCATGAGAAACGCGTTTCTTTCTCTGTGGTGCGCGTTCCTCACTCATCGCGATTATCTAAGAGCCGTCGCTATCGGACGGGAGCGAACTCGGGAGGAAAGGATCAAAGAATTCCGAAGCGCGATCGGCTATTTCGCGTCCTTCTTCACCGACGTTACCAATGATTACATCTGGGGTTACGAACCGGTAAAAAAGATTGTGCAAGCCGTCGACGAGGAACTGAATCAAGATTCATGGGGGGACGACGACGATTACGCTCTAGACGAAGAGGGATTCGACGGTTTCCTAAACGGCGAACTCGATATGCATGGAGACGGTTTTCTCTGGCCCAAAGACGAGAACGAAGACGACGGTTACGACTGCTGTTCGCCCCCTGAAGACGACGACGAGTCGTTCGGCGACGGTAAATTGAATCTCGGCGACGAGCTTAGTTTAAACGCCAGTTTTTTGAGAGCCGTCATGGTTACGGCGTTTGGTTCAAAGAGTCCGCAGCGACGTAAAGAAGACCTTCCGATTCTCAAACAATCCGCCGATTCTCCGCGTCGGAAAAAGAGAAACGGCGGAGAAGCCGAAGACCAAATCTGACGACTTCGTCGGATTCTAATCACGAAGGAAACCGTCCTCTAAAACGAGACGCCGCCCTTTCTTCCGTAGCGTTTTAATTCTTTTATTGCGCTGGAGTTCTCCGCCGGAGAGAACTCGGCGTCGTTTTAACGGTCCGTAAAGTTCGCGCTCGACCCGTTCCTCCGCCCGCTTTAGCGTTCCCGACCAAGGAACGCCCGGGGCGTTTTGAGGCGCGTCCTCTAAAGGCGCGACTTTACACAGTCAATCGCGAAAGGCTTCAATGAACGCTAAAGATCTCGCAACGCTAGTTCGTCTTAAGTCGCTAATCAAGGACGCTCGCAACGTCGTTCTCAACAGGGAATTAGGTCTGTTGGTCTTTACAACGGACGATAAAGAATGGGGCGAGTCCCTTGTTTTCGAAATCGACCTTCAACCGCCGTGGGGATATCGCGTCGCGGTCTCTCTACGCGACGAGATCGTCGTCGAGGGAGACGCGGAGGTCGCCAAAATGATTGATTACGTCTCGAAGAAGAACGCCGGACTCGCGCGTTTAAGCCGATTAAATTTCGATATTAACGTCGGGACGGTCTCCTCCGTCTGTCACATAATCTACGACGAGCCGCCGACCGACGCCGCGCTGCGTCAAAGCCTAACGGAACCCGCGAAGCTGCTGTCGAGCGCGTTAAAAGATATCCGCGCGATCGCGCGCGACGATTCGCCCTCCCGCTAAATAGGCGTCCGCTTCGTCGAAAACTGAGGTTCCGAAAAGGTTCGCATATCCTTTCCGGAACCTTTTATTTGTTTGCTTCGCGCCGCGTTTAACGCTTGGCTATCAACAATATCGTCCGTTTAAAACTTGAGTTAGAAGAGATAAATATGTCAAGTCAAGACGAATTGGAACAAAACGTATAGCGTCGACGGCTCCTTTCTAGTATAATCGGTTTAGGCGTGTGGAAACCTTCGTTCAGACGCCTCGCTAAACCAAAGAACTCCGTCTATTTAGAAACGCGTTCGTACATGCGACGCGGAAAGGGACGCCATGAAAAAAGACAAACAGGACCGTCCAAACGCAATTTCACGCCGAGAAGCGCTTAAAACAACAGCCGCCGTCGGATTGACGGCGGCCGCGTCGGTCGTCGGATTACGAAGTCATGAAGAGCGCTGTCTTGTCAACGCGGCGGAAAGCGCCGTTCCGGACGACCCCGCGCAACCTGCGGCGCAAAAGGTCGACGCCGTCTCGGGCGCGACGAGAACGTCCTTCAACGTCAAGCCTCGCGCAAAGCTGAACGAGAAGGTTCCGCTCGCGAAAATCTGCGACCTGACGATCAGCCGAATGATCCTCGGCGGCAACTTGATCGGCGGTTACGCGCACTCGCGCGATCTGATCTACGTCTCCGACCTCATCAAGGCCTATCATACCGAGGCGAAGTGCGTCGAAACGTTCATGATCGCCGAAGAATGCGGAATCAACGCGTTTCTAGGCGACTGGAACCAAGGCAAGATGATGGAGAATTACTGGAAATGGACCGACGGCAAGATGCAGCTCATCTCGCAATGCACCGACGATCTTGACGTCGTCAAACGCACGATCGACTGCGGTTCCGTCGCCGTCTATCCTCAAGGCGAGACGTGCGACCGTCTCGTTCGCGAGGGCAACTTCGACCAAATCGAAAAGATCGTCAACCTGATCCGCGACGCGAAAATTCCCTTCGGACTCGGCGCGCACCGAATCGAAACGTTAAAGGCGATTCTCGACAAGGGAATCGTTCCCGACTTCTGGATGAAGACGTATCATCCGCTCACCTATTGGTCCGCTCAGGCGGCGACGGAACACGACAACATCTACTGCCGCAAGCCGGACGAAACGCGCGAGTTTTTCGCGTCCCGCCCCGAACCGTGGATCGCGTTCAAGACGCTCGCGGCGGGCGCGGTTCATCCTAACGAGGGATTCAAATTCGCGCTCGAAGGGGGCGCCGACTTCCTCTGCGTCGGAATGTACGATTTCCAAGTCGTCGACGACGTCAATATCTACACGGATATCGTGAAGAATCCGATCGAGCGTTCCCGTAGACTCCTCGACGAAGTCGATCGCGAGAAATACGAAGCGGAACTTGAAGAGCAGGAAGAAGAAGAGGCGTGATTAGAAACGCGGAAACGCCTTGTTAAAAGTCGACCTCGGTTGCGACAGTCGAAATAAATCGACTTAGAACCGAGGTCGACTTCTTTAATTTATTTGAACGTCGTTACTTGAGCAATTTTTCCCATTTTACTTTTCGTTCAATTTCCACGACCTTTTTGTCGTCGTTCCTCGCGAGAACGCGATAGAACCTTACTTGGTTCTCTTTGTCCATCAAGTAGAAATCGCCGTCGACACGCGCAATATCGTACAGTTCGCCTTCGTCTCTCGAATAAACGGCGCAAAAGTCGGGAATTTCCGCGTCGAT
>CAMZHY010000137.1 GCA_947307005.1 uncultured Planctomycetaceae bacterium | reverse complement strand
CGTCAAGCGCTCGAATAAGCGGTTCGTCTGTGCAGGAACCTGTAAGAGGCGTTGACGGATCGACACGTCGATCCAAAAAAAAGGTGAAACCGTACGTTTCAGAATAGTTCTCTAGAAAATCGAGAAGCCTGACTCCCTCGATTTCAAAAGAAACCTTTGTAAGGAAGACGTCGACGCCTTTATTTGTTTCATGTTTTGCTCCAAAGACGAGCTTCGATTTGCCGCCCAATTCGGGGGAAGAGAAGGAAACGGCGATCATCATTAGCACGAGGAGGACGGTTCTGCCGATGTAAAGGGGACGACGAAATATTGAACCGTGCGATCTTCTGGGAGCTTCAACCATAATCATTGCCTAAAGGATTATACGCAATTTACGTTGCTAAAGAAAACCTTAACGAGCGTCGACTGTAACTCCAGCCCAGTCGTCAGTTCTAAATGGGCTAGCAGGGAGTCCCGCGCTGTTGGCGAGGTTGCAAATAGGATTGTCGGCCCAAGCATAGCGGACGGCGACCGGATGAGGAACCTCCGGCGTTGAGACGATAATTTGATCTGTTCCCTCGATTGAGGCCTCCGCCCAGTGAAACTTTCGATCGACGCCTGAGACGGCAAATCCGCTGAGCTTGGAACCATCGCAACGAGAATTTTCACTCTGGATCAATCCCTCATAAACGTTTGTGAATGAGAGAATCGCTTTGTCATCGCTTATTTTCATCGACTTAAATACAGGACCTGTCCAAGGAACGTCTTTTCCGTAATGTTTGGCAAGGGCGACGTTCGCCAAACGAACGGCGACCGTTTGCTTATCTTTAGGGTGTAAGTCTTTGGCTTCGCCGACGTCAATTGTAACGACCTCGTATACGTTACGAACAGCAAGCGTTTTGTGTTGAGCTTCACGAAGCTCAGCCCATGCGCTTGAGGAAGGCGCGTCGCGCGACTCCATGTAATTGGGAAGTTGAACATAAAGGAAAGGCAAGTCGCCACGCCCCCATTTTTCGCGCCAGTTGGCGATAATAATGGGGAAGAGCGTCCGGTATTGCCAAGCGCGATTGGCGTTTGATTCGCCCTGATACCAGACGACTCCCCTGACTGAGTAAGGGCAAATAGGCGCGATCATACCATTATAAAGACAGCCGGCTTTTTGACTTGGCGACGCTTTTTCCAACCTGTGTTGTTCCACCAGCGGCGAAAGTTCGGGAAACTTAGCAAGTTCGTCGCGTTCAACCCAAGCCTCGCCTGTCGAGCCGCTCCATGCGGCGACGATGACGCCGACCGCCACTTGCAGTTTTTCATGTAGATATTGTCCAAAGTAGAACGCGACGGCAGATACTTCCGGCGCTGTTTTAGGCGTGCAACGCTCCCATTTAGCCGTAAGGTCATTCTGCGGTTCTTCAGCGCTGTGAGTCGGGACGGTTATAAAACGTAGCTGTGAATACGTTGCTGTTTCCGCAGCGGACTTCCCATCTTTAGAACGTTTGAGAGGAAAACTCATATTGGATTGGCCTGCGCAAATCCAAACCTCGCCGTAAAAAACGTTCGTGAATTTGATCGTGTTTGACGCGCGAATCGTCATCTCAAAAGGACCGCCTGCAGGTTGGGAAGCAAGCTCAACCCTCCATTTTCCAAGCGAGTCCGCCGCTGTTGATTTTTGTTGACCGCATATTTCAACCGTAACTTTTTCACCTGGTTCCGCCCATCCCCAAACCGGGGTCTTTACATCGCGTTGCAACACCATGTCGTTCCCAAAAATACGCGGCAATTTGACGGAAGCCAGCGTTTCTCCAGTAAAGAGCAATAGGATAACGAAGAAGAGAACAAATTTAGGGAAGGAGCGAAGAAACCGATGGGGGGAAACAACGTTTTTCATAATTCGGGCGACTCCAACCAAGCGGTTCTACGACGAAAAATCCCACGATTACGCCGAAAAAGTCCCAATTACGGGGTGAGCGACGAAACGTGAAAAGCAAACTTATCACGTCGTTAGAGGCGTGATAAGTTTGGAAGTTCCTCGATAACGCCGCTGCTTTTATCCGTCAATCGCAAAGATTAAGAATTTCGATAATCTCTTTTCCACCGATGTTTTTGCGATCGCCAAACTTTACGCCTCGGGAGTCGACAAGATCGGCGATTGCTTTGATGATTTCGTCAGTGACTCCATACTCTTTTTTGGTCGCATTAATCCCAAGAGACTGGAAGAACATAATTGTCGCTGCAATGGTTGCGTCAATCGCCTTGTCGAGATTCGGCTCGTCAATCTGGAAGACGCGGCGTCCCAGTTGAGCGATTCTTTCCCCTTTTTCTTTACGTTGATGACGCCATACGCCCGGAAGAACAAGCGCGAGGGAACGACCGTGATCGACTCCAACCCGAGCCGTAAGCTCATGTCCAATGTTGTGGGTCGCCCAACACTGTGCAACTCCTACGTTTAACCAACCGTTTAACGCTTGAGTCGCCATCCAGAACAGGTTTGCGCGGACGTCGTAATCATCAGGCGCGGTAAAGACCTTTGGAGCTTCGTCGAGGAGCGCAAGGAGGAGCGCTTCCGCCTGACGATCTTGAAGCGGCGAGTTTACCGAATGAGTGACATACTGCTCAATAACATGAACAAACGTGTCTGCAACTCCGTTTGCGATTTGCCGTAAAGGAAGAGTGAAAGTGACGGTTGGATCGATAATTGAAAATTTAGGGAAAACTAACGGAGAACCGAACGCGAGCTTTTCCGTCGTCTCTTTTTTAGAGATAACGGCGAGACAGTTCATTTCCGACCCTGTGGCTGGAAGCGTGATGACGTCGGCGAGCGGAACGGCGTCATTGACGGCAGCCCCTTTTTCAAGGATATCCCAAGGATCGTCTCCTTCGTATTTCGCAGCGGCGGCGATAAATTTTGAACCATCGAGTGTCGATCCTCCGCCTACAGAGAGGATGAACGTTACGTTTTCTTCTTGAACGATTGTAACCGCCTTCATGAGAGTCGAATATTGAGGGTTGGGTTCGACTCCGCCGAATTCGACGACGTCGAATCCTTTGAGAGCGGCCTTGACTTGATCGTAAACGCCGTTCTTTTTGATGGAACCACCCCCATAGACCATGAGAACTTTCGAGCCTTGGGGAATTAAATCGGATATTCGGGCAATTGTTCCTTTACCGAAAACGATACGAACCGGATTACAGTATTCAAAATTATTCATCATTGTCTCCTAAATGGGGCGAAAGCTTATTGGCGATTAGTTACTTTGCCAATTTACTCTGCCCAGTTCGCGGGTTCTTTTAAAAAGAACGAGTAATATTGCGAGATATCATGAATTGAGAGAAAAAAAGACGGCGTTTCGTCCTGACGAGCGAAACGCCGTCTCTCCAACATTATGTACGGCGACGACTAACAATGAGAACGTCTAAAAGGGGCGTTTGGCAAGACCAAACCGACGATCACCAGCCTAGCTTCTTAAGGTTTTCGATGCATTCCCGAGCCGAGTCGCAGGAACTGACCTTAAACTGCTCCTGCTCAACGCAGAAGAACTCGGTGCCGGCAACGTCGTGCGCGGCTTCAAAAACGGATTTCCAGTCGACGTGGTCGTCGGAATCTGCAACAACGCAACCCTTAACGTCAGTATTGTTGGACTTGATATGAAGGATACGACCACGTCCCGGGAGAGCGCGAAGGGTTTCTTCAGGAGTGAGTTTTTGACCATGAGTGTGGGCATGATCGCACCATCCAACGTCAACTTGAGCGATGACTCGCGGATCGCAGTTGTTAAAGAAAGTTACCCACGCGGAAGTTTCAGTGCCGTTGATATTTTGATAGTCGCCCGAGTGACCGTGGAAACCGACAAACACGCCCAATTTTCCCGCCTGCTCAGCGCATTCGCTCATTTCCTCCGCCACCTTCTTGTTCGAATCGAGGCTTTCACGGATGCGTCCTTCAAGACCGCCGGGAACAATCAAGAATTTGAAACCGACTTCATTGGCAAACTCGGCGCTTCTCTTCAGATTGTCGCCTTTAATCTGGTCGAAGCCGATGTGCGTGCTAGAGGCTTTGAGTCCGACGTCGTCAAGCAATTTTCGAAGCTCTTTGCCGTCATACCCGTGGTAACCAGCGAATTCAACAAATTCGTAACCAGTTTCGGCAACCCATTTCAGGTACTTCGGAAACGTTTCGTGGTTGATGACGTCGCGAAGCGAGTAAAGTTCAAGACCGATCGGAATACGTTTTTCGTACTTCTTATATTCGGCAATGGCGGAAGCGCTGAAAGGACAAAGGGAGGCTGCTGCGGCCGCGCAAAGCCCCGTCTGAAGGAAAGAACGACGATCCATTGTGATTAACCTCTTATGTTAAATTCGGTTGTTTGGGAATTGCGCTTTCTACGTCGAACGTACGACATGACAAGCGCAGTTTCTGGTCGACAGGCGCCGATTATTACGGGACGAATAGAAGGGCAGGGACTTTCTGCCGTCGACGATACGAGTAAGCGAACGACTCGCGTCGTGAGGAGAAAGCGTATGCAAACCCTGTCGGTTTTATATCGTCGCCAATACTCTTAGTCAACACTTTTTTGAGAACTTTCACGGAAAAGACTGAATTTTGGCGAGTTTCGCATCTGAAGACGTTAATCGATCATTAATGCGACATATCCTTTTGCCGTCAACAAAGGATGAACTTCTTGTTTGGCGAGGTCAACGTTATTAAAACACTCCGAAGACTAAGAACACTAGATAGATTGACGTAACAGTATATTAAATAAAGTTTTATCTTTGTCGGAATGTTTGTTTGCTCGCTTGGTTTTATCGGTTGTTATACGGGTGGAGTTTTTCTAATCGGCTGTTTTCTTGCTTTTCAAAGCGCGTCTTACGCGTATAATGGGCGTTGCGTAGACGGTTCGATTTGAGCGCAGGACCGCGTGTTCCTCATTGCAAAAAGAGAATGCAGTTTCAGTAACGCGATGTTCTCGAAGATTTGAGCAGTGTGTTTTCTTTTTGTCTTTGCGCTTTAGCGCGTTTTAGGCGCTGTGGCGCGGTCGTTGCGGACGTGTTTTGTGCCTGCGACTTTTGACTAGAGAATTTGGAGGCGTTTGCTATGTCCGACTATTCAGATAATGCAAAGCTAATTATTGATGATCAAGAGATTGACCTTGACGTTTATACTGGCGTTGAGGGCGAACGTTCCATCGATATTACTTCTCTCTACAAAGACCATAAATTAACGACGTACGATCCTTCGCTTGGCAATACGGCCATTTGTCGCAGTTCCATTACGTATATTGACGGCGATCGCGGCGTTCTTCGCTATCGAGGAATTCCTATTGAACAGTTTGATCGTCCGAAGCCGAATTTTATCGAAGTCGCTTGGGCTTTGATATTTGGTCGGCTTCCCGATCAGGAGGAACTGATTCAGTTTCGCGATATGCTTACCAGCAACGAATTGTTGCACGAAGGTATGCTTGACCAATTTACGACGCTTCCCGTTGATGCGCCGCCTATGGCGATACTCTCGGCGATGATCAGTATGATGGCTTGCTATCATAAGGAATTTCTTCTCCTTGAAGATGAAAAGATTCTCATGGGGGCCGCCGCTCGCCTTATCAGTAAGGTGCGAACAATCGCGGCCTTTACGTATCGTCGTTCCGTAGGGCTTCCGTTTATTTATCCGGATCCTAATATGCGGTACTGCGCCAATTTTCTCCACATGATGTTTTCATTACCTTACAAGCAGTTCGCCGTTTCGGAGGAGATGGAAGACGCTCTCAATCTTATTCTGATACTTCATGCAGACCATGAGCAGAATTGTAGCGCAAGCGCCGTGCGCGTTGTTTGCTCCGCCCAAGCGAACTTGTTCGCTTCGTGTAGCGCGGGAGTTAACGCGCTATGGGGACCGCTCCATGGCGGCGCTAACGTCAAGGTTATGGAGATGCTAGAGTCGATTTATCGGGGCGGTTATCGAGCCGAGGATTGTATTGAAGCTGCAAAGGATCGAAGCAATTCTTTTCGATTGTTTGGTTTCGGTCATCGCGTTTACCGTTATTACGATCCTCGCGCTAAGATTTTAAAGTCCGCGTGTGATCGCCTTTTTGCTCGCCTCAAGATTTCTGATCCGCTTCTTGATATCGCACGAAAGCTTGAGGAACTCGCGCTTAAAGATCCTTATTTTATCGACCGTAAACTCTATCCAAACGTTGACTTTTACAGTGGAATTCTATTGAGGGCGATGGGCATTCCTACGAATATGTTTACCGTCATGTTTGCGATGGGCAGGCTTCCTGGTTGGATAGCTCAATGGAAAGAACAGCATTTTTCCGACGGTGGAAAGATAATTCGACCGCGTCAGTTGTATGTCGGCAATCCTAAGTCTAATTACATTGAGATGGAAAAACGCTGAGTCGTTTTTAGAGATTGGGATTCATTATTGCGAGCGCGAGTCCGATCTGGTCTTTCAGGTCGGACTTGCGCTATTTTGCCGAAATTGTTAGCCTTGAGTTATAACATTGGCGTAGGTTGACGTTTTCATCCTTCCCTTTCCAAAACAAATCGGGAATTTCAGACAAAGGTCAGGACGTTTAATGAAACGCTTGAAGCAAGGCGAGAAAAGGGCGTCGCGGAAGACCTTATCTGACCGTTGGCGTATACAAGAACCGATTAATTGGACGAATTACGGCGATAAAGAATCGCTTGGTCAGGATTTTCTTTCAACGCCCATTAATTTCGAGGATTTAAGCGGCGAGGACGTTCCGTTGCATACACCGACGAATGGACGTCGGTTTAGCCCGAATCATGTTCCTTTCGTTTTCGACAATTCCGCGCAACAGGACGATCTTTCTGTCTCGCAAGTCGTTTGGCGAAGGCTTTCCGATAAGCGGAATCTTGCGTTTTTAATAAGTCTCGTCGTTCATATTGCGCTTGCGTTGATACTCTTGTCTCTAGCGTTGTCAGTACGCGTGGGAACAATCGGCGCGACCGTCGACGGCGGTTATCTTGAAGTCAACGAGCTTGACTTTGTCGACGAGTCTGGAATTTCTTCCGAAGACGACGCTTCCTTTGAGGTTGTTTCAGAGTCGGACGCTGTGGAGACAGTTTCGCAACTTCTCATAAATGAACTGGCTAACGTCTCCAATATGGAGCAGTTGGACGAGACAAGCGGATCGAACATTCCAAATGAGGTCGTTCCGTTGGGGGATGTTGGCGTAAATACTGCCGGCGGAGGGACTCCCTTTTTTCAAAGCGTTGGCGACGCGACCGAGAGAGCGTCTCGTAAACGCGGGAGTCAAGGACGCAAGGGGGACGTAACGCGTGAAAGCGAGGACGCCGTCGAACGCGGCCTTGAATGGCTTGCGAGACATCAACTTCCCGACGGGGGGTGGTCCTTTGATCTATCAGTGGAGGACGACAACGGTCGTTCAAACGCCTGTCAATGCGTTAATTCGACCGCCACTTCCGGGGGAGGCGAGTATTTACAGCGACTTCACCCCAGTCGAACCGCGGCGACTGCAATTGCGCTTCTTCCTTTTTTGGGTTCAGGTTATACGCACACAGAGTCCGGCCCCTATCAAAAAACGGTCGCTAGCGGGTTGCGGTATCTTGAGTATCACGCGATAACGAAGGAAGACGGCGTTGATTTTCGCGATGGTTTTATAGATGACGGCGCTTCTTACATCCAAGCGTTGGCGGTCCTTACCTGCTGCGAGGCGTACGAAATGACAAAGGACGCCAATCTCAAACCGCTTGCCGAGGGGGGGCTGCGTTTTATAGAACGTTCTCAACTGCGCGACGGGGGGTGGAGATATAGTTCTATCGGCGATCCCAATTTTCACGATACGATTTCCAGCGACCTATCCGTTACAGGTTGGCAAATGTTGGCTCTGCATTCTGGAGTTTCCGCAGGCTTTTCACTTCCTGCTTCCGTCGTTTATCGCGCAGGCGCCTTCCTTGACCTTGTTATGGACGACAACGGTCGATCTTACCGTTATCGTCCTGAAACGAAAGAAGACGTCTCTAAGAGATGGGGAACGACGGCGGTTGGCGTCCTTATGCGCGAATACTTCGGTTGGACGCCAAGTTCTGATCCTAATGTTAAAAACGAGTTAGATCGGGGCGCGGAACAATTGGCTAAATGGATTGATCTTGCGGATAGTCATTGGCAAAACGCTAAAAAGTCGCTTCAAGGCGTAATGAATAATCGTCGCAAAATCGTTTACGTTAGAGAAGGAAGGCTTATTTATAACTTGTATTTTGCTTATTACGCGGCGTTGGCTCTGCGAAGTTATGGAGGACGGTATTGGGAGGAAGGTTATCCGAAGTTACGCGAGCTATTAGTTGCGACCCAGTCGCGTTCGTCGGTTCTTTCTTCGAACCAGTGCGAGGACGGAAGCTGGCTTTTTTACGATCAGTATATGAACGACGGAGGGCGCCTTTTAAACACAGCGCTGGCCGTCTTGATTTTAGAGACACCATATCGGTATTTGCCAATGTATCGGTGAGAGGCAATCGGCGTTGAGATAGACAT